>NZ_JBWKYF010000010.1:0-129368 GCF_059423605.1 Variovorax sp. GW460-12-1-14-LB1 | reverse complement strand
GATCTACACGGTGCTGCTCGGCGTCGTGGTGATCTACTGGGTGCTCGCGGTGGTCGGCATGGTCGACTTCGAGAGCAGCGGGATCGACGTCGACCTGCAGACGCATGCCGATGGCGACACCAGCGACATGGGCCAGATCGCGAGCTACGTGGTCGCCTTCGGCCTGAACGGCGTGCCGTTCTCGGTGGCCGTGAGCCTGCTGGTGCTCGTGGCCTGGACGCTCTCGTGCCTGGGCGGCGAGTGGCTGCTGCCGCTGGTGCCGACGATGGTGCTCAAGCTGGTGGCCGGCACGGTGCTGCTGGTGGCCAGTGCAGCCCTTGCCATCCCGGTGACGGCGGTGGCCATCCGCCCGCTCAAGGGCCTCTTCGTGAGCCACACGGCCGTGAGCAATGCGGCGCTCGTGGGCCAGGTCTGCCGCGTCGTCACCGGCGTGGTGAACGAGAAGGACGGCCGCGCCGAAGTGGCGCGCCGCGGCGCCAGCCTCAACATCCGCGTCTGGGCGCCCACGCCCAACGCCCTCAAGCGCGGCTCGCACGCGCTCATCCTCGAATACGACGAGGTGGCCGCGCGCTACCTCATCGCGGCGCACGAAGACATCGTCTGAGAAGGCGTGAACGAACCCGCCATGTCCGTTCATCGGCCACGCCGGATTCATTCACACCTTCTGACCGCGCGCATCCCTCACCCAAGTTCGTTCGCTCGCTCTTAAAGCATCTGGAGAAAAAATGGAGCCCATCATCTTCGCCGTGGTCATACTGGCCGTCGTCATCCTCGGCCTGTTCGCGATGTTCGCCAAGTTCTATCGCAAGATCGAACAGGGCCACGCCCTCATCGTGAACACGCTGCGCGCAGAGCCCGAGGTGACCTTCACCGGCCGCATGGTCTACCCGATCATCCACAAGGCCGAGCTGATGGACATCTCGGTCAAGACCATCGAGATCGACCGCTCGGGCAACGAAGGCCTCATCTGCCGAGACAACATCCGCGCGGACATCAAGGTGAAGTTCTTCGTGCGCGTCAACAAGACCGCCGACGACGTGCTGAAGGTGGCGCAGGGCATCGGCTGCGCACGGGCCTCCAACCACGAGACGCTCGAAGAGCTGTTCTCGGCCAAGTTCTCCGAAGCGCTCAAGACGGTGGGCAAGTCGATGGACTTCGTCGACCTGTACCAGGCGCGCGACGGCTTCCGCGACGAGATCATCAGCCAGATCGGCAACGACCTCTCGGGCTACGTGCTCGAAGACGCCGCCATCGACTACCTCGAGCAGACGCCGCTGTCGGAGCTCGATGCCAACAACATCCTCGATGCGCAGGGCATCAAGAAGATCACCGAGCTGACGGCGGTCGAGCACGTGCGCACCAACGAACTGCGCCGCAACGAGGAAATGCAGATCAAGAAGAAGAACGTCGAGACGCAAGAGGCATTGCTCGAGCTCGAGCGTCAGCAGGCCGACGCCACCGCGCGCCAGCAACGCGAAATTGCCAGCGTGCGCGCTCGCGAAGAAGCCGAAACCTCCAAGATCCAGTCCGAAGAGCGCACCAAGTCTGAAACCGCGCGCCTCATGGCCGAGCAGTCGGTCTCGGTGCAGCAGGAGAACGTGCAGCGCGAGAAGGAAGTGGCCGAGAACAACCGCAAGCGCGCGGTGGCCATCGAGGAAGAAAAGGTCACGCGTGCCCGTGACCTCGAAATCGTCGATCGCGAGAAGGAAGTGACCCTGCAGCGCATCGAGAAGGACAAGGCCGTCGAAGTGCAGAAGAAGGCCATTGCCGACGTGATCCGCGAGCGCATCGTGGTCGAGCGCACGGTGGCCGAACAGGAAGAAGCCATCAAGGAACTGCGCGTGGTCGCCGAGGCCGAGCGCACCAAGAAGTCGGTCGTGATCATGGCCGAGGGCCAGGCCGAAGAGAAGATGGTGCTCGACGTGAAGGCCGCCGAAACGCAAGAAAAGCGCGCCCGCCACAAGGCCGCCGAAGAACTCACGCTGGCCGACGCCAAGCTCAAGGTGGCCGAGCGCGACGCCGAGTCGAAGAAGCGCGAAGCCGAAGGCGTGGAAGCCATTTCCGCCGCACCGGGCCTGGCCGCTGCCAAGGTGGAAATTGCCACGGCCCAGGCCAAGCTCGCAAGCTTCGAAGCCGAGGCTTCGGGCAAGGAAAAGCTGGGTCTGGCCGACGTGCATGTGCGCCAGGCCGATGCCGACGCGATCCTCAAGGCCGGTCAAGCCGATGCGCAGGTCATCGAAGCCCGCTCGCAGGCCGAAGCCGCCGGCATGCGGGCCAAGTTCGAGGCCGAGGCCTCGGGCAAGGAAAAGCTCGGCCTCGCCGAAGTCAACGTGCGCACGGCCGACGCCGAGGCCACGCTCAAGTCGGGCCAAGCCGATGCGCAGGTGATCGAGGCGCGCTTCAACGCCGAGGCCAAGGGCCTGCACGAGAAGTTCGAGGCCATGAAGTCCATGAGCCCCGAAACCCGCGACCACGAAGAGTTCCGCATGCGCCTGGAAAAGTCGCACATCGAAACCATGAAGGGCATCGACGCGCAGACGTCCATCGCCAAGGAACAGGCCGACGTGCTGGGCACCGCGCTCGCCAACGCCAAGATCGACATCGTGGGCGGCTCGGGCGACTACTTCGACAGCTTCGTGCGCTCGCTCTCCGTGGGCAAGGGCATCGACGGCGTCATCTCCAAGAGCCAGGCGGTGCAGGTCGCCTTCAAGGAGCAGCTCTCGGGTGAGCGCGACGTGGTGAAGGACCTGCGCGACATCGTCGGCGCGCTGGGCAACTCGTCGGGCGAAATCCAGAACCTCAGCGTCGCCTCGCTGATGAGCAAGATCGCCAACGACGGCACCGAAAGCCAGAAGTCGGCGCTGCAGAACCTGATCTCCTCCTTCCGCAACTGAGCCGGGGGCGCGCAATGAACCCGAACCTGAAGTGCAGTTGCGCCGCCCATGCCGCGATGCAGCCTGTCGCGCTTGCCGAAGCCCTGCTCGGCGTGCAGTGCGGCGACTGCCACGGCATGGTGATGGACATGGACGACTGGCGCAGCTGGAAGGCCGCCGACCCGAAGCGCGTGCCGCATGAGGTCGACGACGAGGTGATCGAGGTGTTCGACATCGCCGCCGTGCGCCACTGCCCGGAATGCGAGCGCCTGATGCAGCGCCTGCGCGTGAGCGCCGGGCCCGACTTCCGCATTGACCGCTGCGTGGCCTGCCAGAACCTCTGGTTCGACCAGGGCGAATGGCGCGCCCTCGTGAGCCGTGGCCTGGCCGGCCGGCTCGACGAGCTGCTGTCCGACGGCTGGCAGCGCCGGCTGCAGACCGAAGAGGTGCGCGAGGCGCGCCTGGCCGCGCTGCGCCGCCGCTACGGCGACGACTGCATCGACGAGCTGGACCGCATCCGCGCCTGGCTCGACACCCAGCCTCACCGCGACGAATTGCTCGCACTGCTGCGCGCGGACTGACCGCGCCGATCCATGCAACCCACCGACGACACCGCAGCGCCGCCCGGCGCCCAGGCCCCCATCGACCCCACCGAAGCGCTGGTCTCCGGCAGCGGCAGCTACGACCTGCTGAAGAAGCGGCTCGAAACCCAGGGCGAGGGCCTGCTCAAGAAGACGCAGGCGCTCAACGAGCAGCGGCTGGCCGAGTTCGGCCGCTCCGACCAGGCGCTGATTTTGCGCACCCGCGCGCGCACCGAGAACAACGCCATGGCGCGCGACATCGTGCGCATCGGTGACCTGCTGCTGTTCGGCTACAACGTCTTCATCGGCCTGCGCAAGGAAACGGCCGTGGGCGACGTGTTCGGCCTGTACCGGCTCGCATCGCCGGGCGAAGCCGCCACCGAGAACGACGAGCTGCAGCCCGTGCCGCTGGCCGGCACCTTCCTGGAAGACGCGCGTTTTGCCTCCGACTTCCGCGAGCTCTACGCCTACTACAAGCAGGCCACGCTGCTGCAGCTGCGCGTCACGCAGGACAAGCTCCTCGCCTCGTTCCAGATCGGCCAGCAGCTGCACGACGTGCGTGTGTTCCGCTGGGCCATCGAGCGCAACGGCAACATCAACTACATCGACAACCGCGGCGAGCGCGACATCGCCTTGCCTGCGAGCCACGATTTCGAGTGGACCGTGGCCACGCGCGAAGACCATGTGGGCGGCAAGCATCCGCACGTGAACGTGCTCGACACCGTGTTCGTCGAGACGCTGGGCGGCGACCTCACGGTCAAGATCGAGAACAACACCGAGACCGGACTGGGCATCTACAGCGAACCGGTGGAGGACAAGAGCCAGTCGCTCACCGACGCCGAGATCGCCTGGGCCAAGCTGGGCATGCTGATATTGCTGCGCGTGAAGCCCTACCGCGAGCAGGTCACGCGCTACCTGGTGTTCAACATCCGCACGCAGCAGGTCGAGCGCATTGACGCCATCGGTGGCTCCTGCGTGCAACTTCCCGAAGACCACGGCATTATTTTTCCGGGCGGCTATTACCTGCAGTCGGGCGAATACAAACGCTTCGACCTGCCGGCCGAGGTGGTGGAAAACCTGCGCTTCAAGCGCATGCTGCGCTCGCCCAACGGCGAAGACGTGGCCTATGTGTTCTACGACCCGAAGCCGGGGCGCTATGCGCTCTTCAACTACAACCTGATCGACAAGAAGCTCGCCACGCCGATCATCGCCAACGGCTACGCGCGCTTTGCCGACGGCCGCATGCTGGTGTTCAACGGCGACGACGTTGAGCCCACGCGCGTGCACCCGATGCAGCTGTGGCAAACGCCGTTTGCCAGCGAAGAGCACGTGAGTGCACAGCCGCCCGCGACTGGCTTCTTCGGCAAGATCGGCAACGCCGAGCTGGTGCGCGGCGTGAGCGACCTCATGGGCATCGCCCGCGCGGTGCGCGAGCAGGCGCCCACGCGCGCAGCCTACGAAGACCTGATCCGCCAGTGCACCCGCGTGAGCGACGCCTACTTCTGGCTCGACGCGCCCGAGGCCACCGGCCTCATGGGCGAGCTGCGCAGCATCGCCGAGGTGGCGCGCAGCACGCTGGCCGAGTTCGAAAAGGTCGACACCATCCGCCGCGAAACCGCGCGTGCGTTGGCCCGCGCGGAAGACGAGCAGCATGCGCTGCTGGTCGACATTGCCAGCACCCTCTGGCGCGCACCCGACGATTTCGTGAAGGCGCTGGGCCGGCTGCGCGAACGGCGCGGCGCGCTGCAGATGCTCAAGGAACTGCGCTACGCCGACCTGCCGCGCATCGCCGCGATGGACGCCGCGCTCGAGGTCGAGCAGCAGCGCATCGGCGAGCGCGCGATGCAGTTCCTGGCGGCCGACACGGCCTTCCACGGCCAGCGCCAGGCGCTGGACAAGCTCGCGCTCGAACTCCCCAACCTGGCGACGTCGCCTGCGCTCGGCCAGATGCTCGCCACGCTCGACGAGCAGGCCGCCGGCCTCGACCTGCTGACCGAGCAGCTGGGCAGCCTGCCGGGCGGCGACGCGGTGATTCGCACGTCGATCCTGGACCGCATCTCGCTGATCTACGCCGACATCAACCGCATGCGCGCCGATGCGCGCGCGCGGCGCAAGTCGCTGGGCGCCACCGAGGCGCGGGCCGAGTTCGGTGCGCAGTTCAAGCTCTTCAGCCAGGCGGTCGAGAACGCGCTGGAGTTCGCCGACACGCCCGAGAAGTGCGACGACGCGCTCACGCGCCTCTTGGCCCAGCTGGAGGAAATCGAAGGCCGCTTCGCCGAGCAGGAAGACTTCCTGGCCGACATCGCCGAAAAGCGCGAGACCGTGTACGAGGCGCTGTCCGCGCGCCGCCAGAGCCTGGTCGACGCCCGCCAGCGCCGCGCGCAGGGCGTGGTCGACGCGGCAGGGCGCATCCTCGACGGCATTCCGCGCCGCATCGCGCAGTTCGGAGACCTGACGCAGGTGCACAGCTACTTTGCGGCCGACCCGATGATCGGCAAGCTGCACACGCTGATCGCCGACCTGCGCACGCTGGGCGCCGCAGTGCCGGCCGACGAACTCGACACGCGCCTGAAGACCGCGCGCGACCAGGCGCTGCGCTCCATCCGCGACAAGCGCGAACTGGTGAGCGAGGGTGGCGACACGCTGCGCCTGGGCCGCCACGCCTTCACCGTGCACCGCCAGCCGGTCGACCTGACGCTCGTGGCCCGCGACGAGGGCATGGCCTACCAGGTGACGGGCACCGACTACCAGAGCCCGGTCGATGAACCCCGGCTGCTGCCGCTGCAGCGCTACTGGGACCAGTCGCTGGTGTCCGAGACACTCGAGCTGTCGCGTGCCGAATACCTCGCCGGACGGTTGCTGGAGGCGCTGCTCGCCGGCAAGGCCGAGCGCACGTGGGCCGAGGTGCTCACGCTGCTGGCCGAAGACCCGCTGCATCCGCAGCTGCTCGACATGGTTCGCCGCTTCGCCGCGGCGCGCTACCAGGAGGGCTACCAGAAGGGCATCCATGACGACGACGCGATGCGCCTGCTGGGCGCGCTTGTCGGCATGCAGGACCAGGCGGGCCTGCTCGCCTGGGGCCCGACCGAACGCGCGCTGGCCTTGCTCTACTGGCAGCACGGCCACCTGATCGCGCACCGCGAATCGATGTTGCGCCGCGCGCGTGCCGCGATGCAGATGCTGGCGCTGTTCGGCCGGCGAGACGCGCTGGAGCAGCTCGAAGCCGATATCGCGCGTGCCTTGAATCATTTCGCCCGCGACGTGGTGCCCGACCTGCTGCCTGTGGCCGACACCGTGAACGACGAAACACGCGACGCGCATGACGGCCGCGTGACCACCCTGTGCGACCAGGCCGCGGCGTACCTCGTGCGCGAACTCGCCGGCCCGCATGGCGGCGAGACCTGGGCCGTGTCGGGCGCCGGCGAAGACCTCGCGGCAGCGTTGCTGCGCGAGCTGGAGCGCGGCGGCCGGCGCGATGCGTGGCAGCACGACCTCGATGCCGCACCGCCCGCCGAGCGCTGGCGCCTGGCGCGCGACTGGGTGCGCGCCTACGCGACGCACCAGGCGCCGCAATCGGTCGACTGGACCGACGACGCGGCCAGCGTGCTGGCCATGCCGTTGCAGCGCACCCGCGTCAACGCGGCGCTCGACCGCACCGTCGAAGGCCTGCGCGGCGAGCACCCGCGCGTCGCCGAAGGGCGCCTGACGCTGAACCTCAACGACTTCTGGCGCCGCTTCCTGTTCCACACCCTGCATGCAGTGCCGGGCTACGAGGCGCTGCACAGCCTGCGCCACGAGCTGCTCGAACGCGAGAAGGCGCGGCTCAAGCTCGGCCAGTTCCAGGCCAAGCCGCTGTCGACCTTCGTGCGCAACCAGCTGATCGACGAGCTGTACCTGCCGATCATTGGCGACAACCTGGCCAAGCAGATCGGCTCGGCGGGCGAGGGCAGCCGCACCGACCGCATGGGCCTGCTGCTGCTGATCTCGCCGCCCGGCTACGGCAAGACGACGCTGATGGAGTACGTGGCCGACCGCCTCGGCTTGATCTTCGTGCGCATCAATTGCCCGGCGCTGGGCCATGGCGTCACGGCCATCGACCCGGCGAACGCGCCCAACAGCGCGGCGCGGCAGGAGCTGGAAAAGCTCAACCTGGGCCTGGCCATGGGCAGCAACGTGATGCTGTACCTGGACGACATCCAGCACACCAGCCCCGAGTTTTTGCAGAAGTTCATCGCGCTGGCCGACGGCACGCGCCGCATCGAAGGCGTGTGGAACGGCGAACCGCGCAGCTACGACATGCGCGGCAAACGCTTCGCGATCGTGATGGCGGGCAACCCGTACACCGAGTCGGGCGACGTGTTCAAGATCCCGGACATGCTGGCCAACCGCGCCGACATCTACAACCTGGGCGACGTGCTCTCGGGCCGCGAGGCGGCGTTCGCGCTCTCGTACATCGAGAACAGCCTGACCTCCAACCCCACGCTGATGCCGCTGGCCTCGCGCGACCCGAAGGACGTGCAGCTGCTGGTGAAGATGGCGCAGGGCCACGACGTGCCGAGCAGCGCGCTCTCGCACGCCTACAGCTCGGTCGAGTTGGAAGAGATCAAGGCGTTGCTGCAGCGCCTGTTCCGTGCGCGCGACCTGCTGCTGAAGGTGAACCTCGCGTACATCGAATCGGCCGCGCAGCAGGAGACCTACCGTGTCGCGCCGCCGTTCAAGTTGCAAGGCAGCTACCGCAACATGACCAAGCTCGCCGGCAAGATCACGCCGCTGATGCGCAACGACGAGCTCGACGCACTGCTGCGCGACCACTACCGCGGCGAAGCACAGACGCTGACCACCGGCGCGGAAGAAAACCTGCTGCGCCTGGCCCAGTTGCTCGGCAGCCCGACGCCGGAGGAGAGCGCCCGCTGGACCGCCATCTGCGACGAGTTCGTGCGCCAGCGCAAGCTCGGCGGCGCGGACGTGGACGGCAGCCAGCGCATCGCGAGCAGCATGCTCGACGTGGCGCGCGCGGTCGATGCGCTCAAGCCCGAGCCCAAGCCTGCCGCAGAGGGGCCGAACGAGAGCCAGCGCCTGGCCGATGCCATGCTGCAGATCGCCGTGACCTACCGCGAGTTGATCCTGCCGCTGGTGACCGCCACCGAGCGCCGGCTGGAACTCGACCGCTCGATCAAGCAGGACATGGAGCGCCTCGCCGCCGAGGTGCAGGCCACGCGGGCCGCGCCCAAGCGTGTGGCACCGCCGCCATCTCCGCCCAAAACCGACAAGGATCAGTGATGTCCGCATTGCCCGAACTGCTGGCCCAGCTCGACGCGACGATGGTCGACGCGCGTTTGAGCGACGACGAGCGCCGCGTGCTGGTCCACACCCTGCGCGAGGCCTCGCCCCCCGAAGACGGCCTGCGTCAGCTGCGCAACCGCGCCTTCGACCTCGTGCGCTCGCGCACCGCCGACCCCGAGCAGCTGTCGCTGCTCAAGTGGCTCGAAGGCGTGGTGCGCGCGATCGACACCGGCCGATCGCCCGACAGCGTCACGGTGCGCTCGCAGGCCTACTTCAGCCCCGGCACCGCCTGCCTGCAGGCGATCAACCAGCAGCTGAGAACGGCGAAGCGCGCGGTCGACCTGTGCGTGTTCACGCTCTCGGACGACCGCATCACCGCCGAGGTGCTGGCGGCGCACCGGCGCGGCGTGACGGTGCGCTTCATCACCGACAACGACAAGGAATACGACCGCGGCAGCGACGTCGGCCAGCTGCGCGCGGCCGGCATTCCGGTGGCGGTGGACCGCACCGAGGCCCACATGCACCACAAGTTCGCGATCTTCGACGGCGCGCGGCTGCTCAACGGCAGCTACAACTGGACCCGCAGCGCCTGCGAGTACAACGAGGAGAACCTGGTGCTGAGCAACGACCCGCCGCTGGTGCGCCGCTTCGCGGACGAATTCGACACCTTGTGGAAAGAACTGCAGGCCCCCTGATGCCAAGACGAATCGACTACGACTGGGAACTGCCCGCCGCCATGCAGCAGCGGCTGGGCGGCAGCACCTACGGCGCGCAGCGCATCATCCACGAGCAGGAGCATCTGATGGTGATCCTGCACGAGCCGCCCTCGGGCACCGGCGCCGAACGCAAGCCCATCGTGTTCCTGCGCAAGCCGGACGGCGCGTGGCTGCACAAGGGCAACAACCCCGGCGAGCGCGCGCTCGCCAAGCTGCTCGAAAGCTACCGCGCGGCGTTCAGCACCTTCGAGATCCGCCACCAGGCCGCCGAGACCTCGGAAGACCTGTTCCAGATCCTCGGGCCGCTGATCCCGCTCACCCGCGCCGCCCGGAACATGCAGGACACGCTGCAGGCCGCGCGCGATGCGGTGAAGGGCGACCTGATGCTCATCGACCAGCGCGACCTCGCGGTGGAGATCGCACGCGGCTTCGAGCTGCTGCTGGCCGACACGCGCATGTCGCTCGACTACCGGCTCGCACGCGCCGCCGAGGCGCAGGCGCACTCGGCCCTCGAGATGAGCCGTGCGCAGCACAAGCTCAACACCATCGCCGCGCTGACCTTTCCGCTCATGGCCGTCGGCGCGGCCTTCGGCATGAACCTGCACAGCGGTGTGGAGAACCTGCCGTCGTGGGTGTACTGGCTCATCTTCGCGGCCGGCATCTGCCTGGGCGTGATGCTGCGCGGCTGGGTGAAGACGCCGGCCGAGCCGCTGGTGGTTGCCAGGCCTGCGTCCACGCTGAAGAAAAAGTAGGGCGCACCGCAGGGTCTTCGCGTTTCGCGAAGGCCTGCTGCCATCCGAGCAATTCCGTTCATCGCCATCTGTTCCTAGAGTCGGGGCAACCCACCTGGAGACAGACAAAGATGAACGCACTCGAAGGCCTGAAGGTGCTGGAGCTCGGCCAGCTCATCGCCGGCCCCTTCGCCGGCAAGACACTTGCCGAGTTCGGCGCCGACGTGATCAAGGTCGAGCCCGCAGGCGTCGGCGACCCGCTGCGCAAGTGGCGGCTGTTGCGTGACGGCACCTCGGTGTGGTGGGAGGTGCAGTCGCGCAACAAGCGCTCGGTGTGCCTCGATCTGCGCAGCGCCGAAGGGCAGGAGGCCGTGCGCGCGCTGGCGCTCGAGGCCGACGTGCTGATCGAGAACTTCAAGCCCGGCACGCTCGAAGGCTGGGGCCTGGGCTGGGAGCAGCTGCATGCGCTGAACCCGCGGCTGATCATGCTGCGCATCTCGGGCTACGGGCAGACCGGCCCCTACCGCGACAAGCCGGGTTTCGGCGTGCTCGGCGAATCGATGGGCGGGCTGCGCTACCTCAGCGGCGAGCCCGGCCGGGTGCCGGTGCGCGTGGGCGTCTCGCTGGGCGACACGCTGGCCGCGCTGCACGGCGTGATCGGCGTGCTCACGGCGCTGCACCACCGCACGGCCCACGGCGGCGAAGGGCAGTTCATCGACGTGGCGCTGTACGAGTCGGTCTTCAACGTGATGGAAAGCCTGCTGCCCGAGTACGACGCCTTCGGTGCGGTGCGCGAGCGGGCCGGCAGCGCCTTGCCGGGCATCGCGCCGACCAACGCCTACCGCTGCAGCGACGGCCACTACGTGCTGGTGGCGGGCAACGGCGACAGCATCTTCCGCCGGCTGATGCGCGCCATCGACCGCACGGACCTGGAGAACGACCCGGGCCTCGTGCACAACGACGGCCGCGTGCTGCGCGTGGAAGAGATCGACGCCGCCATCGAAGCCTGGACCTTGCAGCGCAGCCGCGACGAGGTGCTGGCCGTGCTCGATGCGGCCGGCGTGCCGGTCGGGCGCATCTACACGGTGGCCGACATCGCGACCGATCCGCAGTACCTGGCGCGCGAGATGATCGTCGAAGCGCGCGGCTCCGACGGTGAGCTGCTCAAGGTGCCGGGCGTGGTGCCCAAGCTCAGCGCCACGCCAGGGCGCATCGCGCATGCGGCGCCGCGGCTTGGCGAGCACACGGCGGACCTGCAGGGCGCGGGCTGGCCGGTGCGTGGCGTGGAAAGCGAGGCCGTATGAAAACCGGCAACGGCACGCGGCTGTTCATCAACGAGGTCGCCACGCGCGACGGCTTCCAGATGGAAAGCCGCTTCATCCCCACCGACGACAAGGTCGCGCTGATCGACCGGCTCGGCCCGCTCGGCTACGCCAAGATCGAGGTCACCTCGTTCACCTCGGCCCAGGCGATTCCCGCGCTGCGCGACGGCGAAGAAGTGATGCAACGCATCGCCCGTCGGCCCGGCGTGGTCTACACCGCGCTCGTGCCGAATGTGCGCGGCGCCGAGCGCGCACTCGAAAGCCGTATCGGCGAGTTCAACATCGTCATGTCGGTCAGCGAGACGCACAACCTCAGCAACCTGCGGATGACGCGCGAGCAGTCCTTCGCCCAGCTGGCTGAGGTGATCGCGCTGGCGAAGCAGGCGAAGGTGCCGGTGAACGTGTCGCTCTCCTGCGTGTTCGGCTGCCCGATGGAAGGCGAGGTGCCGCTGGCAACGGTGCTCGGCTGGACCGACCGCTTCGCGGCGTTGGGCGTGCAGGGCCTCACGCTGTGCGACACCACGGGCATGGCCTATCCGACGCAGGTGCAAGCGGTGTGCGAGGCCGTGCGTGCGCGGGATCCGGCACTGGAATGGACGGCGCATTTCCACAACACGCGCGGCATGGGGCTGGCGAACACCATCGCCGCGGTCGAGGCGGGCATCCGTCGGCTCGACATGTCGCTCGGCGGCATCGGTGGCTGCCCCTATGCGCCGGGCGCGACGGGCAATGTCGCGACCGAGGACGTGGTCCACATGCTGCAGTGCATGGGCTACGACACCGGTATGGATCTGGATGGCCTGATCGGCGCTGCGGCTGAACTCGAATCGCTCGTGCAGCACGAACTGCCCGGCCAGGTCTCGCGTGCTGGCCACCGGCTCACGCGCCATGCGCCGCCGGCCGATTTCAACGCCATCGTCGAGCGCGCAAAGGCGCGCCCCATCAAGAAGGAGAACGCATGATCGACCACCTGGATCACCTGGTGCTCACGACCGCCAACGAAGAAGCCTGTGTGCGCTTCTACGTGGAGACGATGGGCATGACGCTGGAAACCTTCGGCGCCGGCCGCAAGGCCTTTCGCTTCGGCAACCAGAAGATCAACCTGCACGTGAAGGGTCACGAGTTCGAGCCCAAGGCCGAACTGCCCACGCCCGGTTCGCTCGACCTGTGCTTCATCGCCAGCGTGCCGCTCGAAGAGGTTATTGCGCGGTTGCAAGCGCGGGGCGTGCCGATCCTCGAAGGGCCCGTGATGCGCACGGGCGCCACTGCGCGCATCCGCTCGGTCTACGTGCGCGACCCCGACCTGAATCTCATCGAGATTTCGGAGCTGGCGTCCTAAAGCCCGCCGCCCGAAGACAGTCCACAAAAACCACCGGAGACAAACCCATGAACCCCGCTCACCGCCTGCTCGCGGTCGGCCTCGCGCTGGCCGCTGCCGCCTCGCACGCCGACACTTGGCCTTCGAAACCCCTGACCTTCGTGGTGCCGACGGCACCCGCGGGCTCCACCGACATCATGGCGCGGCTGGTCGCCGACCCGCTGCAGCGCGCGCTGGGCCAGCCGGTCGTGGTCGACAACAAGCCCGGCGCCAGCGGCAACATCGGCACCGAGTTCGTGGCCCGCGCCGCGCCCGACGGCTACACGCTGTTGCTGCAGTACTCGGGCTACCACGTCGGCAACCCGTCGCTGTACCCGAACCTGCGCTGGAGCCCGACCAAGGACTTCGTGCCGGTGGCGATGGTGATGCGCGCGCCGCACGTGGTCGCGGTGAGCGGCAAGCTGCCGGTGACCTCGATGAAGGAACTCATCGAGTACGGCCGGAAGAAGGAGGGCGGCCTGTTCTACGCCTCGTCGGGCAACGGCTCGATCCAGCACATCGCCGGCGAGCTGCTGTCGCGCCAGACGAAGCAGCCGGCCACGCACGTGCCCTACAAGGGTTCGGGGCCGGCCATCAACGACCTGGTGGCGGGCAATGTCGACATCTTCATCACCACGCCGCCCTCGGTCATCGGCCACTTCGCGGGCGGGCGCATCAAGCCGCTGGCGTACACCGGCAGCAAGCGGCACGCGTCGATGCCGAACGTGCCGACCTCGGCCGAGGCCGGATTGCCGGGCTACGAGGTCGAGTCGTGGTTCGCGGTGTTCGCGCCGGCGAAGACGCCGCCCGAGGTGGTCAACAGGCTCAGCGCCGAGATCAAAAAGATCGTCGAGAGCGAGGCCTTCCGCAAGAAGGTGGACGAGCAGGGCGCCTTCGCGACCTACATGGACCCGGCCACGCTGGGCCGGTTCGTCGACCAGGAACTCGCGGCCTGGTCGAAGGTGATCAAGGGCGCCGACATCAAGCCGGAGTGAACGCCCCCGGCCAGGTTCAGGGCTTGACGCCCAGCACCGACAGGATCACCGCCGCGAGGCCGAGCGCCACGGGCACCTGGTGCCCGGCCAGCGCGCGGGCCTGGGCCACGGACAGCCTGGTTTGCTGAAGGAGGTTCTTTTCCGAATGAAGGGGTGTGGACATGGTGTCTGCTCCTGTGTGGGGCGAACGATGTGTTCGCGTGGGTTCCACGATAGGCCTCTCAACCGGCGATGGCGCATGGGTTTTGTCGACACGGCGTTTCCGTTTTCGCAACGATCGGGGCCTCTGGCAGGGAACTTCTGCCCAGAACTCAGAATGGGGTCATGCAACGGAAAGAACGAAACACACACATGAAGGGTTTGACGATGCGCAGGGCCACCCCGACGGATGCGGTGCCCTGGCCGCTCCTGTTCGACGCGGACGGCCCGCGCCCCGAGATCGAAAAGTACCTGCTGCGCGGCGAGCAATGGCTGGCCGAACAGGCGGGCGAGGTCGTCGGCCAGATGGTGCTCATGGCCACGCGCGTCGACACCTGGGAGATCATGAACATCGCCGTGGCCGAAGCCCACAAGGGCCAGGGCATCGGCACCACGATGCTGAAGAAGGCGAAAGCGCTTGCCAGGCAGCGCGGCGCGCACCGGCTCGAAGTCGGCACGGGCAACAGCAGCCTGCGCGAGCTGGGCTTCTACCAACGCTTCGGCTTTCGCATCGTCGGGGTCGACGTCGACTACTTCGTGCGCCGCTGGGGCAAGGCGACGAAGCAGAACGGCATCCCGCTGCGAGACCTGGTGCGCATGGAGATGGTGCTCTAGCGCGCCCCGCACCACGACCGCACTCTGTGTGCGCAGGACACTGGGTGCTTCCCGCAGCGAAATCAAGGAGGAGGGGCGCAGCCCCGGGGGACATTCGCGGAGGGAAGTACCCGGTGGCCTGTGCACGCGCCCCGAAAAGATTCACCCCGCGATCAACTTCTGCACCAGCTCCGCAGTCGTCGCCGCCGCGTACTTGCGCATCAACCGCGCCCGATGCAGTTCCACTGTGCGATGGCTGATGCCCAGCGCCTTCCCGATCTCCTTGGAAGTCAGCCCGCGCATCACCTGCGCCGCCACCTCCCGCTCGCGCGGCGTGAGCTCGGCCTTCACGGCGCGGCGCGAGCCCAGGTCTTCGAAGGTCCAGATGCCGGCCTCGTGCGGCGCCGCGCGGTTCATCGCATGCCCCGTGACGTGGCACCAGAAGGTCTCGCCGGCCAGCGCGCCGTGCAGCCCGCCCAGGCGCTTCATCATGCGGTTGTCGGCATAGTGGCCGCTGGCGTTCAAAAAGGGCTCCATGCGCTTGCCGATGCGCTCGAATTCGGCCACGCTGGGGTACAGGATGCTGAACGAATGTCCGACCAGCGCGGAGGGCTCCGCGCCGAAAATTTCGCACACGCGCTGGTTGCAGGCGACGATGGTGCGGTTGCTCGAGACCACCATGCCGACGGGTGCATGTTCAAAAGCCAGCCGGTAATCGATCTCGGGCATCGGGGGTCACCATTACGAAATACTACGTATACGAGTAGGTAGTATCGTTGAAGCCTTTCCCACCCACTCTCCACCACCCATCAAGGAGCCCGAGTGAACAAGATTTATCCCTCCGCAGACGCGGCACTCAAGGGGGTCGTGGCCGACGGGCAGACGCTCGCGGTCGGCGGCTTCGGCCTGTGCGGCATTCCCGAAGCGCTGATCGACGCGCTGAAGGATTCCGGCGTGCAGAACCTCACCGTCATCTCGAACAACGCGGGCGTCGACGGCTTCGGCCTCGGCAAGCTGCTCGAGACGCGCCAGATCAAGAAGATGATCGCGTCGTACGTGGGCGAGAACAAGGAGTTCGAGCGCCAATACCTGGCCGGTGAACTCGCCCTCGAATTCACGCCCCAGGGCACGCTGGCCGAGAAGCTGCGCGCCGGCGGCGCGGGCATTCCGGCCTTCTTCACGAAGACCGGCGTGGGCACGCAAGTGGCCGAAGGCAAGGAACTGCGCGAGTTCGGCGGCGAGACCTACGTCATGGAGCACTCGCTGGTGCCCGACGTGGCACTGGTCAAGGCCGACGTGGCCGACAAGGCCGGCAACCTGCGCTTCCGTCTCACGGCACGCAACTTCAACCCCGCCGCCGCCATGGCCGGCAAGGTCTGCATCGTCGAGGTCGAGAAGATCGTCGAAGTGGGCGAGCTGGCCCCCGACGACATCCACCTGCCGGGCATCTACGTGCACCGCCTGGTGCTCAACGCCACGCCCGAAAAGCGCATCGAGAAGCGCACCGTGAGCGCCTCGGTCGATGCCGCCGCCGCCAAGGTCGAGGCCCAGACCGCCATCGCCCAGGCCGCCGCCGCCGGCAGCGAATCGGCCGTGAAGGCCGTCAACAAGAAAGAAGGAGCCTGAGATGCCCTGGACCCAAGACCAGATGGCGGCCCGCGCCGCGCAAGAACTCGAAGACGGCTTCTACGTCAACCTCGGCATCGGCATCCCGACCCTGGTGGCCAACCACACCGGCACCAAGGAAGTCTGGCTGCAGAGCGAAAACGGCATGCTCGGCATCGGCCCGTTCCCGACCGAAGACAACGTCGACGCCGACCTCATCAACGCCGGCAAGCAGACCGTCACCACGCTGCCCGGCTCGGCCATCTTCGGCAGCCATGACAGCTTCGCGATGATCCGCGGCGGCAAGATCAACCTGTCGATCCTCGGTGCGATGCAGGTCAGCGCCAAGGGCGACCTCGCCAACTGGATGATCCCCGGCAAGATGGTCAAGGGCATGGGCGGCGCGATGGACCTCGTGGCCGGCGTGAAGCGCGTGATCGTGCTGATGGAACATGTGGCCAAGAAGAAGGACGGCACCGAAGACCTGAAGATCCTCGAGCAATGCTCGCTGCCGCTGACCGGCGTGGGCGTGGTCGACCGCATCATCACCGACCTGGCCGTGATGGACGTCGTGCCCGAAGGCCTCAAGGTGATCGAGCTGGCGCCGGGCGTGAGCTTCGACGCGCTGCAGGCCAAGACCGGTGCGAAGCTGATCCAGTAAGCAACCCGCACAAGGTCGCGAACGCAACGACAGCAACAAGGGCAGGGCCGCGCAAGCGGACCCTGCCTTTTTCATTTCTTTTTTCCTTCCCTGAAGGGGCGACGCATGGCAACGAGTGAAGAAGTCCTGGCCGGTCTCTGGCAACTGGCGGGGCTGCCCGCCGAGGCGCTGGCCTTCGCGCGGCTCACGGGCGCCGACCCGGTGCTGCCGTCGTCCTTCGCGGTCGGCCTCGCGGCGCAGGCCAGCATCGCGGCCGCCGCGCTCGCGGCCTGCGAACTGGGACACCGGCGCGGCGTGGCGCGGCAAGAGGTGGCGGTCGACACGCTGCACGCCGCGCTCGACTGCACGGGCTGGTTCAGCCTCGACGGCCGCGTGCCCGATCTGTGGGACACCTTCTCGGGCGTGTACCGCTGTGCCGACGGCTGGGTGCGCATCCACGCCAACTTCAAGCACCACCGCGAAGGCGCGCTGCGCCTGATGAAGCTGGACACGGCCAACGCCACGCGCGCCGACGCCGAGGCCGCGATGGCCGGCTGGCGCGCGATCGATTTCGAATCGGCCGCCGCCGCGCAAGGCCTGGTCGCTACCGCGCTGCGCCGCTTCGATGAGTGGGACGCCTCGCCGCAGGGGCAGGCGGTGGCGGCGCAACCACTCTTCACCATCAAGCGCATCGGCGATGCACCGCCGCGCGCGCTGCCGCCGCTGCAAGGCGACCAGCGCCCGCTCGAAGGCCTGCGCGTGCTCGACCTCACGCGCATCCTCGCGGGGCCGGTCGGCGGCAGGGCGCTCGCGGCCTATGGCGCGGACGTGATGCTGGTCAATTCACCGAACCTGCCGAACATCGAATCCATCGCCGACACCAGCCGCGGCAAGCTCTCGGCCCACGTCGACCTGTGCACCGACGCAGGCCGCGCCGTGCTGCGCGGCCTTGTGGCCGACGCGCATGTCTTCGTGCAGGGCTACCGCCCCGGCGGCATCGCAGCGCTGGGCTTCGGCCCCGAGGCGCTGGCCCGCGAGCGGCCGGGCATCGTCTGCGTGTCGCTCACGGCCTACGGCACGCAGGGCCCGTGGGCCGGTCGGCGCGGCTTCGATTCGCTGGTGCAGACCGCCATGGGCTTCAACCATGCGGAAGGCGAGGCCGCGGGGGACGGCAAGCCGCGCCCGATGCCGATGCAGATCCTCGACGAAGCCAGCGGCTACCTGATCGCCCTGGGCGCCGCCGCGGCGCTGTGGCGCCAGCAGCAGGAGGGCGGCAGCTGGCATGTGCAGGTGTCGCTGGCGCAGACGGGGCAGTGGCTGCGCGGGCTGGGCCGCGTGGATGGCGGTTTGTCGATTGCGCGGGCCGATGTCGCGCCCTACGTCGAGACCTCGGCCTCGGGCTTCGGCGAACTGGCGGCGGTGCGCCACAGCGCGCAGCTCTCGCGCACGCCGGCCGCCTGGCCGCGCCCTTCGATGCCGCCGGGCAGCCATCCGCCCGTGTGGCCTGCCGCTGCCGGGGGATGAGAAACTGGGCGCATGGCTTACCTAGACATCGACAACCTCCAGAGCATTTTTCTTGACGACGAGGCGCTGCGCGCTCGGCATCTGCAGCGCCAGCCATGCGGAGACCTGCACCTCACGAGCGGCCGCATCGTGGCCTGCGATCCGCTGGTGCAACCCGAGCGCGAGCCTTTCGTTCGCAGCGTGAGCGGGCGCGGCGCATTCCCCGTCGAGGTGCTGCAAGGCGGCGGCCGCCATGCGCTGGCCGTGCTGTGGCTGCGTGAGCGAGGCAGCCTGCAGGCGAACGATCTGCGCTGGGAGGCCGCGCTGCTCGAAGGGCAGTCGCAGGACGAGCTCGGCAGCGACGAGTTCTACGGCTACCCGGTCGACGCCGGCGTCGGCTGCTTCATGGACGCCGACGGCGCCAAGGCCATGGCCGAGCGCGAGGCGCGCGAATCCGCCACCAACCCCGAGTACGTGAGCTACTACGACGATGTGCTCGGCGCCGACCTGGCTTCGGCCGACATCGCCGACCACTACCCACTGGGCGCGGGCAGCGCGAACAACGTGCTGATCTTCAGCGCGGGTTGGGGTGACGGCAGCTACCCGAGCTTCTGGGCGCTCGACGCCGCGGGCGAGCCCGTGGCGCTCGTGACCGACTTCATGGTCATGCAGGGCGGCGACGCGCGCGACGAGGACGACAAGCGCAGCGACGCCTATGTGGCCAGCCTTTCGCCCGAGAAACTGGCGGCGCTCGAGGCGCTGGGCGCGGCGGCGGTCCAGGGCAATGCGGCGGCGATCCAGCCCCTGCTCGCCGGCGGGCTCGCGCAGCCCAACGAGATCATCCCCTCGCTCGGCGAGACCGCGATCATGAGCGCCATCCGCATGAACCAGCTCGACGCGCTGCGCGTGCTGCTGGCGGCGGTGCCAGGCCAACTGCCGATGCCGCCCCAGTTCTATCGCATGGACGAGGAAGAGAGCTACCTCGACTACGCGCGCCGGCTCAAGAAGCCGCGCGTGGACGGGCTGATCGAGCTGCTCGAAAAGGCGGCGGCGCCGGCACCAGCGGCCAAGCCTGGGTTCCTGAAGCGCCTGTTTTCCTGAGCGCGCGAGCCGGTCACCCGGCGTTCGCCGCGCTGTCAGGCAACAGCACCTGCTGCTGCGCCGTGGCCGTCGCGCGCAGGAACTCCCACACGGTCTGCATGCGCGCCAGGTGCTTCGTTTCCGCCGGCATCGACATCCAGAAGGTCCGCGTGAAGTTCGCTGCATCTGGCAGCACCGGCTTGAGCGCGCGGTCGTCCTGCGCGATGAACGCCGGCAGCACCGCGATCCCCGCACCCGCCGCGACCGCCCGGTGCTGCGCCAGCACGCTGGTGCTGCGCAGCGCAAAGCTGTCGGGGCGGTGCAGTTCGTCCAGGTACTGCAGCTCCTTGCTGAACAGCAGGTCGTCCACGTAGCTGATGAAGGTGTGGCCGCGCAGGTCTTCGCGCGTCTTGATGGGCTTGTGCGCGGCCAGGTACTGCTTGGATGCGTAAAGCCGCAGCGTGTAGTCGGTGAGCTTGGTCACCACCACCGGCCCGCGCGCCGGCCGCTCGAGCGAGATCACGATGTCGGCCTCGCGCCGCGACAGGTGCACCAGCCGCGGCATCGCGAGCAGGTCGATCGTGAGCTTCGGGTGCTGCACCGCGAACAGCGCCAGCTGCGGCGCCAGCACCACGGTGCCGAAGCCCTCGGTGGCACCGATGCGCACCAGCCCCGACAAGCCTTCCTGCGAGGCCGGCGCGGTGCTCTCCACGGCCTGGAACGCGCTCTCCATCGCCTCGACCTGGGGCTGCAGCCGGCGGCCTGCCTCGGTGAGCCGGTGGCCGCCGGCCTCGCGCGAAAAGAGGGGCGCGCCCACCTCCTTTTCGAGCGCCTGGATGCGCCGCGCGACAGTGGTGTGGTCGACCTCCAGCCGGCGCGCCGCGCTCATCAGCGTGCCCGAGCGGGCGAGTTCGAGAAAGTAGCGCAGGTTGTCCCAGTCCATGTGCGTGCGGCCTCGTGCGGTGTGGCGTGCGGTGCTTTGCATTTTTGCAAAGCGATGACGCATATTTGTCTATTGTCATGGCAAATCTGCAAAGCTAGGATGCAGGCTGCACCGGCTCATACCGGCACCGTATTCACAGGAGACAAACCCCCATGGACGCCACCACCACCCCCTCGACCCAGGTCGCCACCGTCAAGCTGCTCATCGGCGGCAAGTTCGTCGAATCGAAGACCACCGAATGGCGCGACGTCGTCAACCCGGCCACGCAGCAGGTGCTGGCCCGCGTGCCCTTCGCCACGCAAGCCGAACTCGACGCCGCCGTGGCCTCCGCCAAGGAAGCCTTCAAGACCTGGCGCAAGACGCCCCTGGGCGCGCGCGCCCGCATCTTCCTGAAGCTGCAGCAGCTCATCCGCGAAAACATGGGCGAGCTGGCCGCGATCCTCACGGCCGAGCAGGGCAAGACGCTGCCGGACGCCGAGGGCGATGTGTTCCGCGGCCTCGAAGTGGTCGAGCACGCCTCGAACATCGGCAACCTGCAACTGGGCGAGCTGGCCAACAACGTGGCCAACGGCGTCGACACCTACACGCTGCTGCAGCCGCTGGGCGTGTGCGCCGGCATCACGCCGTTCAACTTCCCGGCCATGATCCCGCTGTGGATGTTCCCGATGGCCATCGTCACCGGCAACACCTTCGTGCTCAAGCCCTCCGAACAAGACCCGATGGTCACGATGCGCCTGTGCGAACTGGCGCTCGAAGCCGGCGTGCCGCCCGGCGTGCTGAACGTGGTGCACGGTGGCGAAGCGGTCGTCAACGGCATCTGCGACCACAAGGACATCAAGGCGATCAGCTTCGTCGGCTCGACCAAGGTCGGCACGCACGTCTACAACCGCGCCACGCTGGCCGGCAAGCGCGCGCAATGCATGATGGGCGCGAAGAACCACGCCATCGTGATGCCCGACGCCAACAAGGAGCAGACGCTCAACGCACTGGCCGGCGCGAGCTTCGGCGCGGCGGGCCAGCGCTGCATGGCCGTGTCGGTCGCGGTGCTGGTGGGCGAGGCACGCAACTGGGTGCCCGAGCTCATCGAGAAGGCCAAGACGCTGAAGATCGGCGCGGGCACTGAAAAGGGCGTGGACGTGGGCCCGCTGGTCTCGTGCGCCGCCTACGACCGCGTGAACAGCCTCATCGAACGCGGCGAAGCCGACGGCGCCAAGCTGGTGCTCGACGGCCGCAAGCCGACCGTGCCCGGCTACGAGAAGGGCAACTTCGTCGGCCCGACGATCTTCACCGGCGTGAAGCCCGGCATGACGATCTACGAACAGGAAGTGTTCGGCCCCGTGCTGTGCATCGCCGACGCCGAGACCATCGACGAGGCCATCGACCTGATCAACAGCAACCCGAACGGCAACGGCACGGCGATCTTCACGCAGTCGGGTGCCGCGGCGCGCCGTTTCCAGGAAGACATCGACGTGGGCCAGGTCGGCATCAACGTGCCGATCCCGGTGCCGGTTCCGATGTTCTCGTTCACCGGTTCGCGCGCTTCGAAGCTCGGCGACCTGGGCCCGTACGGCAAGCAGGTCATCATGTTCTACACGCAGACCAAGACCGTGACGGCACGCTGGTTCGACGACAGCACCGTGAGCCAGGGCGTCAACACCACCATCAGCCTCAAGTGAGGCAGGGGCTTCGCGTCGCAGCCTGGGCCGCCGCGGCGGCGCTTGCCCTGCTGGCCGGCGGGGCGCAGGCGGCCGGCTCCGACGAGCCGGTCGACTGCAATCCCAACGGCAACCAGCAGCAGATGAACGACTGCGCGCTGCGCGATTTCCGCGCAGCCGACGCCGAGCTCAACATCCGCTACGGCGAGGTGATGAAGACGCTCTCGCCGCAGATGCGCGTCGCGCTGCGCACCGAGCAGCGGACCTGGCTCAAGGGCCGCGACCCCGGGTGCAAGCGGGCCGCGAAGGCGAACGAAGGCGGCTCGATCTGGCCGCTGGTGTTCAATGCGTGCCTGGAAAAATCGACCCGCAAACGCACCGCCGAACTGGACCTCTGGAAGGGTCGTCAATCATGAATTTTGAACTGTCCGAAGAACAGAACGCCTTTGCACAGACCGCGCGCGATTTCGCGCAGGCCGAGTTCGCACCGCACGCCGCGCAGTGGGACGCCGAGGCGGTCTTTCCGCGCGAAGCCATCGCCAAGGCCGGCGAACTGGGCTTTTGCGGCCTGTACGCACCCGAGCGCATCGGCGGCCTCGGCCTGCCGCGGCTCGACTCGGCGCTGGTGTTCGAGGAAATGGCCGCGGTCGACCCGTCGACCACGGCCTTCATCACGATCCACAACATGGCGACGTGGATGCTCGGCACCTGGGCGACCGACGCGGTGGCGCAGCAGTGGGGCGAAGACCTCACGAGCGGGCGCAAGCTGGCGTCGTACTGCCTGACCGAACCCGGCGCGGGCTCCGACGCAGGCTCGCTCAAGACGCGCGCCGAGCTGCAGGGTGCCGAATACGTGATCAACGGCAACAAGGCCTTCATCTCCGGCGCCGGCTCGACCGACGTGCTGGTGCTCATGGCACGCACGGGCGGTGCGGGCGCCAGCGGCATCTCGGCCTTCGCGGTGCCGGCCGACGCGCCGGGCGTGAGCTACGGCAAGAAGGAGCACAAGATGGGCTGGAACAGCCAGCCCACGCGCACCATCAACTTCGACAACGTGCGCGTGCCCGCGCAGAACCTGCTGGGCAAGGAAGGCGAGGGCTTTCGCATCGCCATGAAGGGCCTGGATGGCGGGCGCATCAACATCGCGACCTGCTCGGTGGGCGCGGCGCAGGGCGCGCTCGACGCGGCGCGCCGTTACCTGCACGAGCGCCAGCAGTTCGGCAAGCCGATCGCGAGCTTCCAGGCGCTGCAGTTCAAGCTGGCCGACATGGCGACCGAGCTGGTCGCCGCGCGGCAGATGGTGCGGCTGGCCGCCAGCAAGCTCGACGCGGGCCATGCGGACGCGAGCACCTATTGCGCGATGGCCAAGCGCTTCGCGACCGATGCGGGCTTCAACGTCTGCAACGACGCGCTGCAGCTGCACGGCGGCTACGGCTACCTGAGCGAGTTCCCGCTCGAGCGCCTGGTGCGCGACACGCGCGTGCACCAGATCCTCGAAGGCACCAACGAAATCATGCGCGTCATCGTTGCGCGAAAATTGCTGGAAGGCGACAGCGACATCCGCTGACCCCGCCGCACCCAGGACCTGAAAACAATGACCGACAACGTAGTTCTCTTCAACGAAATCAAGACCGCCGGCGGCCAGCGTTTTGCCGTGGCCACGCTCAATGCGCCGGCTTCGCTCAACGCGCTGTCCGTGGACATGGTGCGCCTGCTCACGCCCAAGCTGCGCGAATGGGCGGCCGACGCCGGCATCGTCGGCGTGCTGCTCGACGCGGCGGGCGAGAAGGCCTTCTGCGCCGGCGGCGACCTGCGCCAGCTGTACCAGACGCTGCTCGACTGCGGCCCCGCGCGCAACACCTACGCCGAAGACTTCTTCCGCGAAGAGTACGAACTCGACCACCTGATCCACACCTTCCCCAAGCCCTTCCTGTGCTGGGGCCACGGCATCGTGATGGGCGGCGGCGTGGGCCTGCTGGCGGGCGCCTCGCACCGCGTGATGACGCTGCAAAGCCGCATCGCCATGCCCGAGATCAACATCGGCCTGTACCCCGACGTGGGCGGCAGCTGGTTCCTGCGCCGCACGCCGGGCCGCACGGGCCTGTTCCTGGCGCTCACGGCCGCCAACATCAACGCGCACGACACCATCTTCTGCGGCCTGGCCGACGTGCTGGTGCCGCAGGAGCGCAAGGGCGCGGTGATCGAGGCCATCGCGTCCACGCAGTGGGCCGGCGGCGACGCCAAGGCCGACCGTGCCACGCTGTCGCGCATCCTGGCCCAGGCGGGCGAGGGCGCCGAGATGCCCGCGTCGAAGGTGCGCGAGCACTACGACACCATCAACGCGCTGATGGCCGGCGACGACCTGCTCGACATCGCCAAGCGCCTGCGCGAGGTGCAAAGCGACGACGCCTGGCTGCAGACCGCATCGAAGACCTTCACCAAGGGCGCGCCGAGCTCCATCGCGCTGAGCTTCGAGCTCTGGCAGCGCGTGCCGCGCATGTCGCTGGCCGAGGTGTTCCGCCTCGAGTACTGGGCTTCGCTGGGCTTTTGCGCGAACAAGGATTTCGCCGAAGGCATCCGCGCCGTGCTGGTCGACAAGGACCGCAACCCGCGCTGGAACCCCGCCACGCTCGAAGAGATCACGCCGGCCTTCGTCGAAGACCACCTGCGTCCGCGCGGCGAGATGCCGGCGGAGCTGGCATCGCTGACCTGACCGGCCCCATTCCCTGCACAGAACAACGGAGACAAGACACATGAAGATCGCATTCATCGGCCTGGGCAACATGGGCGGCCCGATGGCCCTGAACCTGCACAAGGCAGGCCACACGCTCAGCGCCTTCGACCTCTCGGCCGAAGCCTGCAAGAAGTTCGCTGCCGAAGGCCTGCCCATCGCCAAGTCGGCGGCCGAGACCGTGGCCGGCGCCGAGGTGGTCATCAGCATGCTGCCCGCCAGCGCGCACGTCGAGGGCCTGTTCCTTGGCGGCGCTGGCAAGCCCGGCCTGCTTGAGAGCATCCAGGCCGGCACGCTCGTGATCGACAGCAGCACCATCGCCGCCGCCACCTCGCGCAAGGTGGCCGAGGCCGCTGCCGCCAAGGGCGTCGCGATGATCGATGCGCCCGTGTCGGGCGGCACCGGCGGCGCCATTGCCGGCACGCTGACCTTCATGGTCGGCGGCGAGACCAAGGACCTGGAGCGCGCGCGCCCGGTGCTCGAGAAGATGGGCGCCAACATCTTCCACGCCGGCGCGGCCGGTGCGGGCCAGACCGCCAAGATCTGCAACAACATGCTGCTCGGCATCTTGATGATCGGCACCTCGGAAGCGCTCGCGCTGGGCGTGGCCAACGGGCTCGACCCGAAGGTGCTGTCCGAAATCATGCGCCGCAGCTCGGGCGGCAACTGGGCGCTCGAGAAGTACAACCCCGTGCCCGGCGTGATGGAAGCGGCGCCGGCCTCGAAGAACTACGCCGGCGGCTTCGGCACCGACCTGATGCTCAAGGACCTGGGCCTGGCGCAGGAGAACGCCACCGCCGTGCGCGCGGCCACGCCGCTGGGCGGCCTGGCGCGCAGCCTGTACGCGGCGCACAGCCTCGCGGGCCACGGCGCACTCGATTTCTCGAGCGTGCTGAAGCTGGTTCAGAAGGCCGGCTGAACGGCGCGCCGGCCGCGCCGCGCCATCGCGAGCAGCAGGCCGGCCGCCACGAGGTTGGCGCCGATCGCCACGAGGATCGGCAGCAGGTAGCTGCGCGTGAGGTCGAAGGCGAAGCCCGCGGCGCTCGGCCCGATCAGCGTGCCGATGGCCACGCTGGTGTACAGGATGCCGATGATCGCGCCGATGTGGCGCCCGCCGAACCAGTCCATCACCAGCGCGGGCAGCAGCGCCACGAAGCCGCCGTAGAACACGCCGTAGGCGAAGGCGAACAGGGCCAGCCCCCAGAACCCGCCCGACACGGCCCACACCACCAGCGACAACGCCATGCCCGCCGACATCAGCGGCAGCGCATGGTCCCGGCCCATGCGGTCGGCCAGCCCGCCCAGGAAGAAGCGGCCCGCCGTGCTGCCCACGCCGATCGCGCCGAGCAGCAGCACCGCCGACGACGCGGCCACGCCGTGGTCAAGCGCGTAGGGCAGCAGGTGCACGAAGGGCACGAACAAACCGAACGAACTGATCAGGCAGGCCGCGTACAGCCCCGCGAAACGGCCGGAGCCCACGGCCTCGCGCACCGAGGCGCCGGGCGGCAGCGCGGTGGCGGCCTGCGCCTGCGGCGGATCGCCATCAGGCCCGAGGCCGCGTGCGCGCGGGTCGTTCTCCACCAGCAGTGCCATGCCCACGCCCACCACGGCCGCGAGCACGCCGAGCGCCAGGTAGGCGTCGCGCCAGCCCAGCGTGTCGATGAACCACGAGGCCAGCGGCGGCATGGCCAGCGTGCCCACGCCGATGCCGCTCACGGCGAGCCCGGAAGCGAAGCCGCGCTGGCGCACGAACCAGCGCTGCACCGCGCCCAACACCGGCACGTACGAGGCGCCCACGCCGAGGCCGACACCAAGCCCGTAGGCCCAGAAGATCTGCGTCAGGCTGCGCGCCTGCCCCGCGAGCACCAGCCCGAGGCCGACCAGCACCATGCCCGCGACCGCCAGCCGCCGCGCGCCCCAGCGGTCGGCCAGCGGGCCGCTGAACACGCCGAGCCCGAAGTACAGGAAGCCCGCGAGCGAGAACACCAGCGACACCTCGCCGCGCGAGGCGCCGAAGTCGCGCTGCAGCGCATCGAGGAAGGCGCTGAAGGTGTAGGCGCAGCCGAAGCCCACGAACATCACGGCGAAGGCGCCGGCGACCACGAGCCAGCCGTGGAAGAAGCGGGGGCGTGGAATGGCAGGGGTGTCGAGTGTCTTCGGAGAGGTCATGGGGCGATCCGTGGTGGTGGTCGATCTTCAGGCCGTGCACCACCACGCACTGGCCGGATTCGGACGTGATCCTCCCGCCATCGGGCTTACAGGGTTCACAGCAACTCGATCCCCGGCAGGCTCTTGAAGCAGCTCTCGCGCGTGACGCGCACGAAGTCGTCGAGCCAGGGCCGCGCCGACGTGGCCTGCGTGCAGGCCATGTACAGCCGCCCCGTCAGGCCCCGGGCGCCCACGCGGCGCGCCGTGACGTAGCCGCGGTCGAGGTAATTCTGCACCGCCCACAGCGGCAGCGTGGCCACGCCGCGCCCGCTGGCCACCAGCTGCAGCATCGCCACCGTGAGCTCGGTGGTGCGCCGGTGCGCGGGCTCGACGCCGGCGGGCGCCAGCACCTGGCGCACGATGTCGAGCATCTCGTCGGGCACGGGGTAGGTGATGAGCGTCTGGTCGGCGAAGTGCCGGGCCGTGAGGTGCGCCTTGGCCGTCAGCGCATGGTCGTTGGCCAGCAGCGCGACGATCTCGAAGCGGAACAGCGCGTGGTAGTCGACCGTTTCATCGGGGTCCTGCTCGGAGACGATCGCCACCTCGGCGCGGTTCTGCATCACGAGCGCGATCGGGTCGGGGTGGAAGCCCGAGACGATGTCCAGCTCGATCTCGGGCCAGCGCTGGCGAAAGGCGTCCATCGCGGGCATCAGCCAGTCGAAGCAGGTGTGGCACTCGACCACGATGCGCAGCTGCCCGCTGCGCCCCAGCGCCAGCCGCGCCACGTCGCGCTCGGCCTCTTCGACGAGCGGCAGCGCGGTGTCGGCCAGCTGCAGCAGCCGCAGCCCCGTGGTGCTGAACTGCGGCGGCACCGACTTGCGCTCGAACAGCTGCGCGCCGTAGCGCTCTTCGAGCAGCTTGATCTGGTGCGACAGCGCCGACTGCGTGAGGTTGAGCAGCTGCGCCGCGCGCACCAGGCTGCCGGTGTCGCGCAACGCGGCCAGCGTGCGCAGGTGGCGGATCTCGAGGATGGACTGCATCATGAAAATGATTCAAGCGAACGGGCAAAAGGTTTCGTTTGAATCATATGCGCCAAACGCCGACCATCACCGGTTTCCAAGACCAGCGACCGGATTACCTGCAATGACCACCCGTACCCACATCCTCGGCTTTCCGCGCATGGGCGCCCACCGGGAACTCAAGTTCGCCCTCGAGAAGCACTGGCGCGGCGAAACCGGCCATGCCGCGCTCGAAGCCGTCGGCGAGGCGCTGCGCGCGCGCCACTGGCAGGCGCAGCGCGACGCGGGGCTCGACTTCGTGACCGTGGGCGACTTCGCCTTCTACGACCACGTGGCCAACCACATCCAGCTGCTGGGCTGCGAGCCGGCGCGCTTCGGTTTCAGCGGCGACGAGCCCGAGCTGTCGCGCTACTTCAAGATGGCGCGCGGCGTGGAAGACGAAGCGGGCCATGTGCACGACGACAGCTGCACCCACGGCGCCGAAGGCACCTTTGCGCTCGAGATGACCAAGTGGTTCGACACCAACTACCACTACCTCGTGCCCGAGTTCGATGCGGCCACGCAGTTCAGGCTCGCATCGACGCGCCTGTTCGACGAGGTCGCGCAGGCGCAGCAGGCCGGCCACGAGGTCAAGGCCGTGCTGCTCGGGCCGCTGAGCTTCCTGTACCTGGGCAAGGAAAAGGCGGCGGGCTTCGACCGCTTCTCGCTGCTCGAATCGCTGCTGCCCGTGTACGAGCAGGTGCTCGGTAGGCTCAAGCAGCAGGGCGTGGAATGGGTGCAGATCGATGAGCCGATCCTGGGCCTCGACCTGCCCGAGGCCTGGCGCAACGCCTTCGAACGCGTGTACTGGCAGATCGCGCGCAATGCGCCGAAGCTGCTGTTGGCGAGCTACTTCTCGCCGCTGTCCGAGAACCTGCGCCTGGCCTGCCAGCTGCCCGTGGCCGGCCTGCACGTCGATGCCGTGCGCGCGCCGCAGGAGCTGACCGGCGTAGCCGACTGGCTGCCTGCGCACAAGGTGCTGTCGGTCGGCGTGGTCGACGGCCGCAACATCTGGCGCACCGATGTCGATGTGGCGCTGGGCAAGCTCAGGCCGGTGGCGGAGAAGCACCAAGGCGAGCTGTGGATCGCGCCGTCGTGCTCGCTGCTGCATGTGCCGTTCAGCCTCGCGGCCGAGACGAAGCTCGACACCGAACTGAAATCGTGGCTCGCCTTCGCCATCGAGAAGCTCGATGAGCTGCGCGTGCTGCGTGCGGCTGTCGATGGCGACGAAGCCTCGGTGGCCGCCGATCTCACGGCCGCCCGTGCCGCCGTGGCCGCGCGCCGCGCCAGCCCGCGCGTGCACCGTGCCGACGTGGCGCTGCGCCTGGCACGCAGCGTGGCCGGCGACGACCGCCGCGTGTCCGCTTTCCCGCAGCGCCAGCAGCTGCAGCGCACGCGCTTCGCGCTGCCCGCGCTGCCGACCACCACCATCGGCTCGTTCCCGCAGACCGCCGAGATCCGCGCGGCCCGCGCCGCCTTCAAGCGCGGCGAGCTCGATGCCCCCGGCTACCGCGAGAAGATGCGCGCCGAGATCGCACTGGCCGTGCGCAAGCAGGAAGCCCTGGGCATCGATGTGCTGGTGCACGGTGAGGCCGAGCGCAACGACATGGTCGAGTACTTCGGCGAACAGCTCGACGGCTTCGCCTTCACGGCCAACGGCTGGGTGCAGTCGTACGGCTCGCGCTGCGTGAAGCCGCCGGTGATCTTCGGCGACGTGGCGCGCCCGGCGCCGATGACGGTCGAATGGACCGCCTACGCGCAGAGCCTCACGACGCTGCCGATGAAGGGCATGCTGACCGGCCCCGTGACCATCCTGCAGTGGTCCTTCGTGCGCGACGACCAGCCGCGCGCCACCACCTGCGAGCAGATCGCGTGGGCGATCCGCGACGAGGTGAACGACCTCGAGGGCGCGGGCATCGGCATCATCCAGATCGACGAGCCCGCCATCCGCGAAGGCCTGCCGCTGCGCCGCACGGGCTGGCCGGCCTACCTGAAGGCGGCCACGCGCGCCTTCCGGATCAGCGCCTCGGGCGTGCGCGACCAGACGCAGATCCACACCCACATGTGCTATTCGGAGTTCAACGACATCCTGCCGGAGATCGCCGCGATGGACGCCGACGTGATCACCATCGAGACCAGCCGCTCGGACATGGAGCTGCTGCGCGGCTTCGGCGGCGAGGGCGGCTTTCGCTACCCGAACGAGATCGGCCCCGGCGTGTACGACATCCACTCGCCACGCGTGCCCTCGGTCGACGAGATGGTGCGCCTCATGCGCAAGGCCGCGCAGGTGGTGCCGGGCGAGAACCTCTGGATCAACCCCGACTGCGGCCTCAAGACCCGCGGCTGGCCCGAGACCGAGGCGGCGCTGTCGAACATGGTGGCGGCTGCGAAGCTGCTGCGCGAGGAGCTGGCGCAGGCCTGAGGAAGGGCGCGGGATCGCGGCGTGCCAATAATGCGGGATGTCCTTGCTGTCCCGCCTGTCGTCGCCCCGTTGCCTCTTGTTGCTGTCGTTGCTCCTTGCCCCCTTGACGGGGTGGACGCAGGACCGCGCGCAGGCCTTGCTCCAGTTCGAGGGCGTGCAGGCGCGCTATCAGAACGCCTACGGCCCCGGCGCTGTGTCGCGCGGCGCGCGCGAGCTGCTGGAGCCGCCCGACCTCGCCATTGCCGACAAGGCTTTGCAGTCGCTCGACGTGGCGGCCGGTCGCGCCTTCGACGTGAACGCCTCGGTGGCAGCGATCCGGCAGGACGTGGCGGCGGCCGGGCAGGGCGCCGCTGCGCCGACGCCTCCGGTGCTGGAAGCCGTGGCGCGGCTGGCGAAGCTGCGTGCCGACTACGCCGCGATGGATGAGCCCGGCAAGGTGACCTTCTTCCATCAACAGCACGCGCGGCCGGCCGATCCGGCGCGCGTCGAACTGCTGGCGCGCATGACGGTGGCCGAGGCGCGCGAGATCGATTTCTCGAGCCAGCTGCTCATGAGTGCGGTGGTCAAGCAGCTGGCGCGCGGCAATGCCGGGCAGTTCAGTTCGCTGCCCGACCGCACGCTCGACACCGCGCTCGATTCGCTGTGGTCGCGCGGCGTCACCTCGCCGCGACCGCGCAACCTGATGACCGTGGCGCGCGAGTTCGAAAAGCTGGTCACGCAGGCGCTGCTGCTGGCGCTGCCCGACGCCGACGTGGCCGCCTTGCTCGCCTGGCGCAACGAACCGCAGGCCGCCGCCGAGCGCGAGGCGCTGCTGGGCAGCTACCGTGCCGAGGTCAAGGGCAGTGGCGCGGTCGCGATCCGCACGCTGGTGCGCAGCTGGGGGCGGCCCTGAGACTTGACGAAAGCGCGCCAAAGTTTGCAAACTCTGGGGCATTTGTACGAAAAAGTTTCACGCGAACCCCGCATGTCGGAAAGTTCCCCGTGATTGTTTCAATTTCGTGAACACTGCGATTCAGATTGACTGGGGTTTACCCTAGGAATTTGGCGCACACTTCAGGGCATCCAAAGCCCGATCAAGAAGGAATTGAAATGAAGACCTCGAACATCCTCGCCGCCGCCGCTCTCTCCCTGCTCGCCGCCGCTGGCGCCGCCCACGCAGAGACCTACGAAGGCGTTCACGCCGTGACCTCCGGCTACAGCCGTGCCGACGTGGCACCGCAAGCCGTGGCCGCCGCCCGTGCCGGCAACGAATACAGCGACGCCGTGTCGGCCAGCGTGGCCCCCGTGCTGGCCTCGTCGGTGGACCGCGCTTCGGTCCGCGCCGAAGCCGTGGCAGCTGCCCACGCTCCCGGCCAGAACCTGCGCCGCGAATCCTTTGCCGGCAGCGTGATCCCCTCGCAGGCACGCAGCTTCACGCGCCAGGCTGGCCTGTGATCGACGGCGGCGCAAGCCGCCTCGGTTAGCAAGACCACCACCCGAAAGAACCGGACCGTGCAATAGCACCGTCCGGTTTTTTCATGCCTGTTCAGGCGCGGTGATGGTCTCGGTGGCAATGGCAGTCGGGCGCGTGGTCGTCGACGATGCCCGTGGCCTGCATCCAGGCATAGACGATCACCGGCCCGACGAACTTGAAGCCGCGCTGCTTCAGCGCCTTGGACATCGTTTCGGACAGCGGCGTCTGCGTGGGCACCGTGCCCGTCGTGTTGACGACCGGCTGGCCGCCCGCCAGGCCCCAGACGAAATCGGAAAAATCTTCGCCCGCCGCCTGCATCGCGAGGTAGGCCTTCGCGTTGCCGATGGCGGCCTCGATCTTGGCGCGCGAGCGCACGATGCCCGCGTCCTGCATGAGGCGTTCGACGTCGGCCGGCGTGAAGCGCGCCACGGTCTCGGGCACGAAGCCCTCGAAGGCCGCGCGGAAGGCGTCGCGCTTGCGCAGGATGGTGAGCCACGACAGGCCGGCCTGGAAGCCGTCGAGCATCAGCTTTTCCCACAGCGCGCGGCTGTCGCGTTCGGGCACGCCCCATTCGGCGTCGTGGTAGCTGGCCAGCAGCGGATCGGTGCGGGCCCAGGCGCATCGCGGGAGTGAGGAAAGGCTGTCGTCGTGAGGCATGGCTCGGCTATCGTCGGGGAATGTTTTCGGAATGAGGGGGTGACCCTGATGCAGCAGTCTCGTTTTTCATTGTCGGCGCTTTCGCTGGCCCTCGCGGCGCTCGCCGTCGCTGTCCCGGCCGGTGCCGAGACCCTCAAGAAGCCCGCGCTCGACCAGCTCGCCGCCGCCTGGAAGGGCGGCCGCACGGCGCCCGATTTCAGGGCCTTCCTGGCCCAGGCCGCGCAGGCCCAGCCCGCGCTGCAGCCCAGCGTGGCGGCCTACACCGGCGGCAAGGCGCTGGCGGGCGACGACCTCGTCAACATCGCGCGCCTGCTCGGCCTGTACAACCGGCTGCAGAACCAGCAGGCCGTGATTGCCAGCATCGGCACCATGGTGGCCTTGCCCACCGTGCGCAACGTGCAGGTGCCGCCGCACGAGAGCCCGCCGATGGTCGCGTTCGGCCAGTTGGTCGAGAAGATGGCGAAGGACTTCGGGCTGGGCTACCGCAACGTCGACGGCCGCATCTTCGAGGTGAGCCTCAAGGGCCGCGGCAGCGAGGAGTTCGGCATCCTCACGCACGCCGACGTGGTGCCGGCCGTGCTGTCCGAATGGGTGCTCGACGACGGCACGCGCCTGGACCCCTTCGCGATGACGCGCGTGGGCGACTTCCTCTACGGGCGCGGCACCATCGACGACAAGGGCTCCATCGCCGCGGTGCTCTACGCCATGAAGGCCGTGAAGGACAGCGGCCTGCCGGTGGAGCGCGGCGTGCGCCTGATGATCGAGACCACCGAGGAAACCGGCGGCGACGCGATGCAGTACTACCGCGACAAGACGCCGCTGCCGGCCTACAACATCGTGCTCGACAGCAAGTACCCCGCGGTCGTGGCCGAGAAGGGCTCGGGCGCGCTCAAGGTGTTCTTCCCTGCGGAAGCGGCCGACCCCGCCGCGACGGCCATCACCGCGATGAGCGGCGCCGCTTCGGCCAACGCCATTCCGCAGACCGCGACCGCCACGCTCAAGGGCGGCGACCTCGCGGCCGTGGCCGCGAAGCTCGAGGCCGCCAAGGCCGCCTTCGTGCGCAAGTACGAAAGCCAGGGCGGCAAGTTCGCGATCGACATCGCGCGCGGCGCCGAGGCTGTCGAGCTGAAAGTCACGGGCACCTCGGCCCACGGCTCGCGACCCGAAGAGGGCGTGAACCCCGTGCCGCGCCTGGCGCTGTTCCTGAAGGAGTCCGGCGTGCCGCTGGCCGCCAACCCCTACCTGCGCGCCGTGCAGTACATCGATGCGCTCTACGGCACCGGCTACCTCGGCGAGAAGATGGGGCTGGGCTACCAGGACGACTTCATGGGCCCGCTCACGATGTCGCCCACGCTGGTGCGCATGGGCGCCGACGGCCGCCTCGAGGTGACGGCCAACGTGCGCATGCCGCGCGGCCGCACGCCCGACGAACTGAAGGCGCAGGTGGCGGCCAAGGTCAACGGCTGGGCCACGGCCAGCCAGGTGAAGCTCGAGCTGGCCTACGACCAGGGCAACTGGATGGCGCGCGACCCGAAGGGCGCATGGCTCTCGACCCTGCTCAACATCTTCGGCGACACCACCGGCCTGGAGGCCAAGCCCGTGCCCACCGCCGGCAGCACCACGGCCAAGCTGATGCCCAACGCCATCAACTTCGGCCCCGCGATGCCCGGCAAGAAGTACACGGCGCACAACGCCAAGGAATACAAGGAAGTGCCCGACCTCGACGCCGACATGCAGATGTTCACCGAGATGCTGGTGCGCATCGGCAACCTGCAGCAGATGCAGTAGCGGCCCGCGCCCACGCGCGGCGCGTCAGGACTTCGATGTCGCCAGGGGCACCAGCGGTGCCCCGTTCTTCGTCTTGGCCTGGATTTCCGCGATGGTGCGCCGCATCGCGACGAAGCGTTTGGCGGAGCTCGGCGGGGTGCTCATGAAGCCCTTCTTCTTCGCGCCGGCCGTGTGCACCCCGAGCTCGCGCCAGATCCGTTCGACGCCGTCGATGTCGTAGCCCGCCGCGGCCACCATGTAGAGGCCGAGGTAGTCGGCCTCGGCGTCGAACTGCTGCGAGAACGGCGACGACAGCGCCTCTTGCGCCAGCCCGGTGCCGCCCAGCGCGCCATCCACGATGCCGGCCGCGATGCCCACCGCGCGGGTCTTGCCGCCATGCGACAGCACGCCGTTGGCCAGCTCGTGCCCCAGCACGATCGCGAGGTCGCGGTTGTCGGGAAAGAAGCGCATCAGCGCCGAGTTGACGACGATCTCGTGCCCATCGTTCTCCGCATGGACCTCGTTCTTCATGCGCGTGACGGCGGTGTAGTTGCACGCCGTGGTGTAGGGCAGGCGCAGCGCCGTCGACTGGCCCTCGCGCTGCACCACGGCCTCCAGCCAGCCCTCGCGCCGGGCGGGCTTGGCGCGTGCCGCGTCGATCAGCACGTCGTTGAGCCGATCGATCCCTTTCTTGCCGGCGGGCAGCGGCTTGCCGCCGACGGACAGCAGCACGTCCCCGGCGCGCAGCGGCGTGGCCGGCGCCTGCTTCCGGTCGAGCGTCCACAGCACGGTCAGCCGGTCGTCCAGGTGGAGGGTCTGCTTCGCCGCCGCGCGTTCTTCCTTCTCGAAGCTCCACAGGCTGGCGATGTGCGCGCCCAGGCTGGCTCGCACGTCGCCGCCGCAGAACGGCGCGCTGTGCTCCAGGAGCGGGATCGCCACGTCGTCGAGCCGGCGCTGCAGCGTCATGCGGTGGTTCAGCGACAGCGAGTGCTGCAGGGCCTGCTCCTGCACGACGTCGGGGTCGTCGCTGGCCGGCCGGATGGAGGCGGCGCAGGCCGTGAGGACAAAGGTGGCCGCGATCGACGCGCAGGCCGGGAAGAAGGACGGGCGAGGGTTGTTCATTCGCTCAAGAGGTGCTCGGCATCGGTCGCATCCAGGCGCAGACGCGATGCCAGATGCCATCGAGGGAAGGGGAGTTGCCCGGTGGCGATGGCGACCGGGCGTTCCAGGCAAGGCGAGGTGCCGCGCCCGCTTGGCATTGTGGGAGCGCGAGCGCGCTCCAAGCTGAAGATCAGATGAAGGCTCAGCCCGTCTTGCGTGAACGCAGCGTGGCCGAGGGCAGCTCGCCGAAGCGCTGCTGGTAGGCCGCGGCGAACAGGCCGAAGTTGGCGTAGCCCCACGCCTGCGCCACCGAGCGCACCGTCGCGCCGGCGTCGGCCATCAGCAGTTCGGCGCGCACGCCCTGCAGGCGCTGCTCGCGCAGCGCGCGCATCGGGGTGGCCTGGCGGTATTCGCGAAAGGCGCTGTTCAGCGTCCGCACGCTGACACCCGCCACGCTCGCCAGTTCGCCGAGCGTGGGCGCGTGCTGGGCGTGTTCGCGGATGTGGCGTTCGGCCGCCAGCACATGCCGCGGCGCCATGCGGTGCTGCACCGCCTCGGCCGGGTGCTCCAGCTGCTCGCGCCACTGGGTCAGCACGTGCACGCCGATCATCTCTTCGAGGTGCCGCCCCAGCGGGCCGGTGTCGACCGCCTCGGGCAGCTCGGTGACGCAGCGGCACGCGTACGACAGCAGCGCGATCCAGCTCGACTGGGCGCCGCCGAACTTGAACTTGCGCGTCCACAGCCGCTCGTCGGCGGGCGCGCCGAACCAGCGCGCATGCAGCGCGGCCAGCGCGTCGTGCGAGAAGCTGAGGTTCACCTGCAGGTGGTTGGCATCGAAGTCCACCCAATAGTGCGTGCGCGAGGTGTCGACCACGAAGGCGTCGCCCACGCCGGTGTCGGCATAGGCGTTGGCTTCGGACCAATGGCGGCCCGCGCCGCGCACGGTCGTCAGCACCATGCCGACGCCGCTGTCGGGCGAGAAGTCCTTGATGTTCACCGGAATGCCGTAGTGGAAGCGGCTCAGCGTGAAGTGCCCGATGCGCGTGGCGTCGAGCACCGAATCGGGCGTGCGCGCCCGCCCGATGGGCGTGACGCGGTAGGGCATGTAGATGCGGTCCGACCAGCGCCGGATGTCGTCCCAGTCGTGCGAGGCCACCAGGCGGTGGCGCTCGCTCGGCTGCCCGCGGGCGTCGGTGACCAGCACGTTGCGGATCGCATCCATCGCGCACCTCGGTTCAGGAAGAAGAAGGTGCACGCCCGGGGGCGCGCACCGCTCAACGGTTCAGCGGTGATGGTAAACCGCGGTCTCGAAAGCCACGAAGCCCGGGTAGCTCGCGCAGTCCTGGAACGGCAGGATCTGCGTTGCCCAGTAGCCGCCGATGCCGTTCTCGCGGTCGATCCAGAAGAAGCTGTTGGCCAGGCCCGCCCACATCAGCGAGTTGGCCGGGCGGCCCGTGGGCGCGCGCTCGCGGTTGGTCATGAAGGTGTAGGCCCAGCCCTTGTCGGTGCCGGGCAGGAACTCGCCCGTGTTGCTCAGCGCGGGCACCGACGTGCGCCAGCCGCCCACCGACAGGTCCATGGCGGCCAGGCCGTCCTGCGCCATGCGCTGCACCGTGTCGGCCTTCAACACGCGGCCGTGCGGCCCGGCGCCGTCGTTCAGCACCATTCGGATGAACTTCATGTACTCGCCCACGGTGGCGTACAGGCCGTGGCCGCCCATGTCCATCGGCGGCGGCTCGGGCAGCACCAGCTCGGGCAGCGGCGTGAGCCGGCCGTCGGCTGCGCGGTCGTGGATGGTGACGCGGCGCGCCTTCATCGACTCGGACATGCCGAAGCCGATGTCCTGCATGCCCAGCGGCTCGAAGACGCGCTCCTTCATCACCTCACCCAGGCGCTTGCCGCGCTGCCGTTCGACGATGCGGCCCAGCCAGTCGATGTTGGCGCCGTAGGTCCAGGCCGCGCCCGGCTCGTGCAGCAGCACGGTGCGAATCGATTCGAAGCTGCCCGACACCACCGTGGGAATGTTCAGTGCGGCGCGGTACTTCAGGTCGTCTTCGCTGAAGAACTCGTAGCCCAGGCCCGAGGTGTGCAGCATCAGGTCGTTGACCGTGATGCGCCGGCGCGGCGCGCGTGTGCGCGGCCGGCCGTCGGCGTCGAAGCCGTCGAGCACCTGCAGTTCGTCGATCTCGGGCACGTAGGCGCCGGCCGGGTCGGTGTGCGAAATCTTGCCTTCCTCGACCAGCTGCATCACGCAGGTGCCCGTGATCGCCTTGGTGGTCGAGAAGATGGCGAACACGCTGTCGGTGGCCATCGGCCGGTCGAGCCCGAGTTCGCGCGTGCCGGCGGCGCCTTCGTAGAAATTGCCCGTGCGGTCGGTCGCCATCGCGACGACGCCGGGGGCGCCGCCGTGGCGGTGAACGGTCTGGTGCAGCGTTGCGTCGAGCGCGGTCTTCAGCCTGTGCGAGGTCATGCCTTCTTGTCTCCTGTGTGAGGAGGCCGGGCGTGTGTGAAGGGTTGCCTGCGCGCCGGCCTGCCATGCGAAATTCCGCAGGCAGCGGCAATCTAGGGCCGAGGGCTCACCGATCCTGTTCGCAAATAGCGGGCGGCTGTGCGGATCTGGCAGTCATTGCACGCGCGTGACCCGCGACGCGCGCGTGGCGTGATTCAGCCCACGCCGTGCGCCTGCAGCACTGCCTTCAGCCGCCGCACCTCGTGCTGCAGGTCGAGGATCAGCGCGGCGGCGTCCAGGTTCACGCCGAAGTCGCGTTCGAGCCGGCGCGCTTCGAGGGCGTGCTGCAGGTCGGTGCTGGAGAACTCCCAGCGCTCGGGCGGTGCGTCGGTCGTGGTGACCTGCACGATGCCCACTTCGACCAGTTGCACGACCCAGGCGGTGTCGGCGCCGCAGGCGTGCGCCAGTTCGTTCGCGGCCAGCGGGTGCGAGACGCCGATGGCCGTGGTGGTGGTCACGGAAGAAAAGTTCGCCATGCTCAGACTCCCAGGTGCTGGCGGGGGTTGAACGAGGAGGTCGCCTGCGCGAGTTGCGCGTAGGCGTTGCGCGCGGCCTCGCTGTCGGCGGGCGGCAGTGCAATCTCGAGCAGCAGGTACAGGTCGCCGGGCGTCTTGCCCGCGAAGCCGCGACCCTTGAGCCGCAGCTTCATGCCGCCGCGCGCGTTGGGCGGCACGGTGACCTCGACCACGCCGCCGGTGGGCGTGGGCACCTGCACCTGCGCGCCCAGCGCGGCTTCGGCGGGGGTGACGGGCAGCGTCATGTACAGGTCGCGCTCTTCCACGCGGTACAGCTTGTGCGGCGCGATGCGCACCTCGAGGTACAGGTCGCCGGCCGGCTCGCCGCCGTGGCCGGGCATGCCCTGGCCCGCGAGGCGGATGAACTGGCCGGGGTGCACGCCGGGCGGGATCTTCACGCTGAGCGTGCGGTTCTCCCACTGCGGGCGGCCCTGCGCGTCGAGCGACTGGGCGCGCAGCGTGAGCTCGCGTTCGGCGCCGTTCAGCGCGTCTTCGAGCGTGATCTCGATGGCCGCATGGTGGTCTTCGCCGCGCGCGCGGTAGTTCTGGCGCGTGGCACCACGGCGCTCGGCGTCGCCGAACATCGAGGAGAAGAATTCGCTGAAGTCGGCGTGGTCGGCCGGGCCCTGGCGCGGGCCGCGGTGAAACTCGTAGCCGGTGTCCCAGCCGGGCGGCGGCTCGAAGCTGCCGTCGGGGCGGCCGCCGCGCGCGACACGGTCGGCCAGCGCGTCGTAGGCGGCGCGCTTGTCCTTGTCGCCGAGCACGTCCTTGGCCTCGTTGATGTCGCGCATGCGCTGCTCGGCGTCGGGCTCCTTGCTGACGTCGGGGTGGTACTTGCGGGCGAGCTTGCGATAGGCCTTGCGCACCTCGTCGTCGGACGCGGTGCGTTCGACGCCCAGTGCGCTGTAGTAGTCCTTGAATTCCATGGTGGTGGTGATTCCTTTCAGGACGGCGTACAGATCAACCGGGAGCCAGGTCAGGCCAGGGCTGCTCCGCCGTCGACTTGCCGCTGTTGCAGCGGCGTCACGGCCCATGTGGGGCCGGCACGTGTGAATCGCAAGGGTTGTGCGTTGCCGAAGATGCTCGCATCGACCGCCACGCCCAGCAGCGCGGCCAGCGCGTAGAGCGTGCCGCCGTGCGCCACCACCAGCACCGGCGCGGGCTGCGCGGCGAGCGCGGCGGCCAGCGCCTGGCGCTTGCGGTCGACGAACTGCGCCAGCGTCTCGCCGCCCTCGGGCTCGCAGGCCCAGTCGATGTTGGCGGACGAGGTGCCGATGAGCGCGCCGAAGTTGCGCTCGCGCAGGTTCTCGTGCGCGCTGGGCACGAGGCCCAGGGCGCGCGCCACGGTGTGGGCGGTGTCGAAGGCGCGGCGCGCGTCGCTGCACACGATGGCGCCGATCGGCTCGCCGGCCAGCAGCCCGGCCGCCTGCACCGCCTGCTGCTCGCCGAGCGCGCTCAGGGGCTCGTCGGGCGCCTGGAAGACGCGCAGCGCGTTGCGCCCGGTCTGGCCGTGGCGCAGGAAGTAGAAGTGGTCGCAGGCCGGGGCGAGCGGCTGCTCGGCGGCCAGGCGGTTCAGCAGGTCGATGCCTGTGGCGGCGTGGGCGGGAAAAGGAACGGTGGTCGAGGACATGGTTCAGTACGCCAGCTGCAGCGGCTTGCCTTCGCGCTGCGCCTGCACGTCGGCCGGGTGGAAGGGCAGCGGATGCCACTGCTTGGCCGCGAACAGCGGCAGTTGGTCGTAGGCGCGGGGCGAGGCCGGGTCGCTGCTCTGGCCGTAGGTGAGCAGGCCTTGCGCCACGGGGCCGCGCGCGTCGAAGGTCACGACCTGCATGTAGCTGCTGCCGTAGTTGATGGCGTAGCCCTTCGGGTCGATCAGCGGCTGGCCCTGCGATTCGAGCTTGTTGAGCACGCCTTCGAACTCGTCGCCGCCGGGCAGCGCGATCTTCTGGCCGCGCACGGTGCGCGACTGCGGCACGCCCAGCGCCACGTCGGCCGCGAAGCCCGCGGTGCGCACGGTGCCGACCGCATCGCCCAGCGCCTTGAACACCGCCTCGCGCGTGGCGGGCGTGGCCATGTCCAGGCCGGTGGGCGTGGTTACGGGCTGCGCCGGGTCGAAGGGCACGCGCCAGACCTTCGGCAGGTCCTTGGCCTTGCGCCAGAACTCGCGGAACAGCGCCGCGCCCTTCGACTCGGCGTTGCTGGTGCGGTCCCAGGCGGAGAGCACGCGGCAGCCCAGGGCCTGGTCGGCGCTCAGCGCGGTGCCGGTGGCGGTGCACGCGGCCTTCAGGTCGTCCATCACCAGCATGCCGGCGAGGTTCCTGTCGCGGAAGATCACGCTGCGCAGCTCGGCCGCGCCCATGCGGTTGCCCGGCAGGCCGTCGGTGCCGGCCAGGCGGCCTTCGATTTCCATGATGCCGCTGCGCGTGCGCAGCCGCTGCGGCACGCCGACGGGGCCGACCAGCGGCGACACGCCGGCCATCGGCGGCACGCGCGGGTTGCTGAGCCAGAAGCTGTCGTTGCTGTTCTGCACCCAGTCCGGCGTGACGACGACGGGCATGCGGGCCGGCGCGATGATGCCCGGCGCGGCGGCGCCGGGGTCGCGGTGCCAGGCGCAGGCGCTGCGCGAGCCGTCCAGCACGGGCAGGCCGGCGGCGTTGAGCAGCGCGGCGGCGGCCGGCGAGGGCGCGCAGGCCTTGAGCATCTCGGCCGACACGTCGGGCACCACCGACAGGTCGGCGTACATCGCGTTGCCTTCGCGGTCGGCCGCCAGGGTGTTGATCCACGGGATGCCCTGGTTGCCCATGGCGGCGCGCAGCTCGGCGACGTTGCGGGCCCGGCCCATCTTCATCCAGCTCTCGGCCGAGCGCACGTTGAGCGTGTTGGCGTCGCGGATCGCATAGGCCTTCTGGGCGGTCCAGCCCAGGCCGGCACGTGGCAGCGAGACCACGGGGCCCCAGTCGGTGGCGTAGAAGGTGTGCTGCACGGGCGCCCCACCGGCCGTGGCGGCGGCTGGCAGTGCGACGGTGCGCGCGACCATCTTCTTCGGCTGGCCGTCGACCCAGTACACGGTCGGGTCGTTGGGGTCGAGCTTGAGTTCGTACAGCGTGAAGCGCTTGCCGGTCGACACGGTGTGGGTCCAGGCCACGTCCTTGTTGAAGCCGATCGACACCACCGGGCTCAGGCCGCCGGTGGCACCCATCACGTCGAGCTGGCCGGGAATGGTCAGGTGCATCTGCCAGAAGCGGTTGGTGCCGTTCCAGGGGAAATGCGGGTTGCCCAGCAGCAGGCCCTTGCCGTCGGGCGTGGCCTTGCGCCCGAAGGCCCAGCCGTTGGAGCCCAGCTCGCCGCCCTCGGGGTTGGCGTTGAAGCTGTGGCGGCCGATCTCGGCCACCGCCTGCTCGAGCGCGACCGGCGCCGCGCCGGTCTTGGCGCCCGGGGCCGGCGGCACGGCGGCCAGCACGGCGCCGGCCAGCGCGCCCAGGCCGCCCTGGATCATCGATTGCTCAGTGGCGCGCGCCAGATCGGCGGCCGTCATCGGGCGCACCCAGGGCTTGCCGCGGCAGGCCTCGGGCAGGCCATTGGGGCCCGCATCCTGCAGGTAGCGGTTGTAGCCCGCCACGTAGCCGCGCAGCGCGGCCTTCACCTCGTCGTTGGTGGTGGCTGCCGCGCGGGCCAGCGCCGCGTCGTCCATGTGGTAGCGCACGAACAGGTCGATCTGTGCGTTGGGCATGCGGCCCAGACCGAAGTCTCCGGTGTTCTGCGCCCCGAGGAACTGCGCGCGGTCGCCGCGCAGCGTCAGCAGGTGCTCGGCGGTCTGGCAGACGTTGTCCTGCGCGTGCGCGTAGGCGGTGCCGTAGGCCAGGCCTTCGTAGTCGGGCGCCGTGATGTGCGCGATGCCGAAGGTGGTGCGCTCGATGCTCACGCTGCGGCTGCCGGGCGGCGGCGTGCTGGCACAGGCCCCGAGCAGGGCGACCAGGCCCAGGGAGAGGGCCGTCAACGAGAACCGGGAGCGCGAGGTGTTCGAAGTCATGGGGCGGGCGTGAGGTGGGGAAAGGGTCGAAAAAGAGGGACCGATTAGAGGATGAACCTCCGCCGCGTACTGTCGCCAGCGCGGCACGCCTTGCCGCTTGCTTCAACCGAACTTCATGCCTTTTGGCCGTGCCTGCAGCCTGTGGATGTAGGCGTCGAGCTTCGGGCGGTTGGTGCGCCCGCCGAAGGCGCGGTGCCAGATGAGCATCGAGCCGATCATCACGTCGGCGGCCGTGAACTGGGCGCCGAACAGGTAGGGGCCGTCGCCGAGTTCGCGTTCGACGGCGTCCTTGGCCTGCTCGAAATCGGTCCAGCCGCGCGCGCTGTTGTTGCTCTTGATCTTCAGCAGGCTGTCGCCCATCGAGGGCTCGAGCTGCGCGGTCGAATAGACCATGAGCGACAGGTAGCGCCCGCGCTCGGGCGTGCCCACCGCCGGCGCCAGGCGCTTGCCGGGGTACTTCTCGGCGATGTACATGCAGATGGCCGCGTTCTCGAAGATGCGGGTGCGGCCGTCGACCAGCGCGGGCAGCTTGCCGGCCGGGTTGATCTTCAGGAACTCGGGGCGCTTGTGGGCGCCCTCCCGGATGAGGGTGGGCACGATCTCGTAGTCGACCTCGGCCTCGTCGAGCATCCACTTGGCGACCTGCGCACGGCTGCGCGGGTCGAAATACAGCTTCATCGCCATGCGGGGTCCCCTTTGTCAGGTGGGTGAGATGGGCGGGTTGTCAGAACTTGGGAATGCGCAGGGTCTTGCTGATCATCAGCGTGCCCGAGAGCGCGAACAGCAGCACCAGCGGGTGCAGCTGCCAGGGGCCGAGCGTCCAGGCGCCGCCCCACACGTTGGCGCCGAGGGCGCCCTTCGAGGCCGCGTAGGCCAGCACGCCCACCAGCACCACGCTCGTCGGGATCGGCGTGCCTTCGAAGTACTTCACCTTGTCGGCGCCGGCCGAGAGCGCCTCGGCCGTCACGTTGTAGCGCGCGAGCCGGCTCACGCCGCAGCCCACGAAATAGATCAGCACCGCGCAGTCCCAGCCGCCGTCCAGGCCGGCGGCGAAGCCGAGCGCGGCGGGCAGCACGCCGAACGAGATCACGTCGGCCAGCGAGTCGAGTTCGCGCCCGAGCGCCGACTGGGTCTGGCGCCAGCGCGCGATGCGGCCGTCGAGCACGTCGAAGATGAAGGCGGCCGGGGCGAGCGCCGCGGCCCAGTAGAAGTGGGCGAGCGACTGGCTGCGCATGAAGGCCATCGCGAAGAAAACCGCCCCGACGCCGCAGGCCGCGTTGCCGAGCGTGAACACATCGGCCAGGTGAAAGCCGCGGATCATCGAGAAGTGCTTGCGGGCCGGCGGGGACGAAGGCGTGGTCATGAGGCGGGGAAAGCTGCGAAAGGAACCGCACCTTAACCCAAGCGGGGCCCGCTTTTTGTAGTCGCGCGCCGACGCCCCGTCGGCGCCCCGTCGGCGCGCTCAGGCGGCTGGCTGCGCCTTGGCCTCGACGATCCGTGCGAAGCGCCCGAGCAGGCCCGCCGCCGCGTCGGTGGGGCGCACGCCTTCGCGCAGCGCCGCGGCGTCGAGCCCGTCCGCGGCGAGGTCGCGGGCCAGCAGGTCGATGTAGCCGCCCATGGTCCGGGCGTCGAACTCGGGGTGGAACTGCAGGCCCCAGGCTTGCGCGCCCACGCGGAAGGCGTGGACCGGCTCGTGCGCGCTGTAGGCCAGCTTCACCGCGCCCTCGGGCAGGCGCAGCGCGCTCTGCCAGTGGATCGCCTGCGCCGGGAACTGCGCGGGCAGGTCGCCCAGCAGCGCGTCGCCGGTGGCGGCCGCGTCGAGCGTGACGGTGACCGTGCCGACCTCCGGGCCTTGCGGGTGGTGGCCGGCCTCGCCGCCGAGCGCGTGCGCCAGCAGCTGGTGGCCGTAGCAGATGCCGAGCACGGGCGTGTCGCGCGCGACCAGTTCGGCGAGCCAGGCGGCGGTGGTTTCGCTCCAGGGCTCGCGGTGCGACACCATCGCGTGCGAGCCGGTGACGACCACGCCCGCGACCTGGCCGGGCGCGGGCAACGTGTCGCCGCGGCGCGGGTCGACCACCACCAGGGGCAGGGTCTGCGTGCCGAGGCCGTCGGCGATCCAGTGCTCGAAGTCGCCGCGGCCTTCGCGCAGCGCGTCATGGGTGTCACCGACCTTGACGATGACCAGGGGATACGGGGGCGTGCTGTGCATGGCGTCGATCATGCCGCAGCCGCCGCGCGCCGGTCAGCTGCGGGACGATTCCCGACGGTGCAGCAGGTCCATGAAGGCGCGGCCCACGGGCGAGGGCGAGCGCCCCGCGCGCGTGACCAGCCCGATGGGCCGTGACATCAGCGGACGCTGCAGCGGCACGGTGGCCAGCTCGTCGTTCTGCGACAGCTGCAGCGCGAGCCGGGGCAGGGCGGTGAGCCCCAGCCCGGCCGCCACCAGCGCGCCCGCCACGGCCACGCTCGGGTATTCGAGCGCGGGCTGCACCTGCAGGCCGCGCTGCAGGAAGGCGGCGTCGGTGATCGGCCGGATGCTGCTCTGGAAGCTGCTCGCAATGAAGGGGCGCGTCGCGAACACCGACCACGACACCGAGGCCCGCGCGGCCAGCGGGTCGTCACGCCGGCACAGCAGCACGAAGGGGTCGTCGCGCAGGTGGCGGTACAGCAGGGGTTCGTGCGTGCCGGGGCGCACGCTGAGGCCGAAGTCGGCGCGGCCTTCGTCCACTGCGGCGCGCACCGCATCGGCCGGTCCTTCGATCAGCGAGAACTGCACCTGCGGATGCTGCTGGCGGAACTCGGCAATGGCGCCGGGCAGCAGCGCCACGCCGGTCGAGGGCAGCGCCGCAATGGTCAGGTGGCCGCTGCGGCCTTCGAGGAACTGCGACAGCTCGCTGAACGAGCTGTTGAAGTTCTCCAGGATGCGCAGCGCGATCGGCAGCAGTTCGCGCCCCGCCGGCGTGAGCTCGACGTGCCGCGTGTCGCGGTCGAACAGGCGCGCGCCCACCAGGTCTTCGACGATGCGCACCGTGCGGCTCAGCGCCGGCTGCGACACATGCAGCGCCTGCGCGGCGGCGCGGAAGTTGGTGGTCTTCGCGACTTCGACGAAGGCCTCGAGCTGCTGCAGCGTGATGTCGACTCGCACGGACGCGGCTCCCTCGGGGTGGCTGTGGATTGATCCATCCAAGTTATCACAGATATAGGAATATTGTTCTTCACAGATCAATGCGCGACGCCGAGACTGGCGCATTCGATACACGGAGACAAGGGGCCCACGCGCCCCCGTGACATGGACACCAAAATTCTGGAAGGCATCCGGGTGCTCGAGCTCGGACAGGTGCTGGCGGGGCCCTTCGCGGGCGCGATCCTGGCCGACCTCGGCGCCGACGTCGTGAAGCTCGAGCGCGTCGAGGGCGGCGACGACGCGCGCCACATGGGCCCGGCGTTTCGCCACGGCGACGCGCTCAACTTCCACGTCTTCAACCGCGGCAAGCGCTCGGTCGCCATCGACCTGAAGAGCGAAGAGGGCATGGCCGCCTTCGAGACCCTGGCGGCCGGCGCCGACATCCTCATCCACAACCTGCGCCCGGGCGTCACGCAGTCGATGGGCATCGACGGCCCGTCGCTGTGTGCGCGCCATCCGCGGCTCATCTACTGCGAGATCTCGGCCTTCGGCCACACCGGTCCGCTGCGCATGCAGCCGGGCTACGAGCCGCTGATCCAGGCCTTCAGCGGGCTGTCGAGCATCAACGGCGGGCCCGACGATCCGCCGATGCGCACCGGCGCCTCGGTCTGCGACCAGGGCACCGGCATGTGGGCCGTGATCGGCGCGCTGGCGCTGCTGCAGCGGCGCCACCTCACGGGGCGGGGCGGCGTGGTCAGCACCTCGCTGCTGGAGACCGCGCTGGTCTGGACCGGCCAGAAGGCCGACGCCTACGTCAACGAAGGCCGGCTGCCCGAGCGCCACCGCTCGGGCCATCCGGGCTTCGTGCCTTACGAGTCTTTCGACACCGCCGATGCGCCGCTCCTGATCTGCTGCGGCAACGACCGGCTCTTCGCCAAGTTCGCGCACGAACTCGGGCGCGACGACTGGACTACCGACGCGCGCTTTGCCGGCAACCGCCAGCGGTTGCAGCACAAGGCGGCGTTGTTCGACGAGATCGGCCCGCTGCTGCGCGCACGCACCCGCGCCGACTGGATGGCGCGCTTCACCGCCGCCGGCGTGCCTTGCGCGCCGGTACACACCGTGCCCGAGGCCGTCGCGCATCCGCAGGTCGAGGCGCTGGGCATGCTGCAGCCCGTGCCGGGCGAGGACTTCCGCCTCACGGCGCTGCCGATGTCCATCGATGGCGTGCGACCCGCGCACCGCGCGGTCGCACCCCGGCTGGGCGAGCACAACGCGGCGCTCGGTGCGCCGCCGGTGCCGCCGCGCGACAGCATTTGAGCGACCGCATCCTTTCCCGTTTCAAGAACTACATCCCACCGGAGACATCACCCATGCGCACTTCCATCTTCCGCCTCGGCGCGGTCCTGGCCTTCGCGGTCGCGGCGGCGGCACCTGCCCACGCGCAGGACTACCCCGCCAAGCCCCTCACCGTCGTCGTACCCTTCGCGGCCGGCAGCGGCACCGATCAGCAGGCGCGCAGCATCGCGCAGGCCCTGACCACCGAGTACAAGGTGCCGGTGATCGTGGAGAACCGCGCGGGCGCCAGTGGCTTCCTGGCCGCGCAGTACGTCGCCAAGGCCGCGCCCGACGGCTACACGTTGCTGATGACCACCAACACCACGCACGCCGCCAACGAGCACCTGTACAAGAAGCTGCCCTACGACCCGGTGAAGGACTTCACGCCCGTCGCGCTGCTGTCCAAGGGCCACATGCTGCTGCTGGTGGGGGCCGATTCGCCGATCAAGTCGGTGGCCGACCTCGTGGCGGCGGCGAAGAAGTCGCCGGGCAAGCTCAACTTCGGCAGCGGCAGCTCGTCCAGCCGCGTGGCGAGCGAGCTGCTCAAGCAGATGGCGGGCATCGACATGGTGAACGTGCCCTACAAGAGCAACCCGATGGCCATCACCGACCTGCTGGGCGGGCAGGTCGACTTCATGTTCGCCGACGCGCCCACGGCGCTGCCGCACGTCAAGAGCGGCAAGCTGCGCGCGCTGGCCGTGAGCGGCGACAAGCGCCTGGCCGCCGTGCCCGCGCTGCCGACCGTGGCCGAGGCGGGCGTGAAGGGCTACGACATGTCGTACTGGACGGCGGTCTACCTGCCGCCGGGCGCGCCCGCGGCCGTCACGCGCAAGCTCAACGAGATGCTGGTGAAGGTGTCGGCCTCGCCGGCCATCGTCGCCTACCAGGCCATCTCCAGCGGCGAGGCCGCCACCGGCACGCCCGAGGCGCTCGCGAAGTTCCAGGCCGCCGAGTCGCAGAAGTGGGGCCGCGTGATCCGCGCCGCCGGCATCGAGCCCGAATGAGCCGCGCGATGAACACGCCCCACACGCAGCAGAAGACCGTGCGCATCGGCGGCGCCTCGGGCTTCTGGGGCGACAGCAGCACCGGCGCACCGCAGCTCGTGGCGCACGGCGGCATCGACTACCTCGTGTTCGACTACCTCGCCGAACTCACGATGTCGCTGCTGGCCGGCGCGAAGCTGAAGAACCCCGACGCCGGCTACGCCACCGACTTCGTCACCACCGCCATGGCCGCCGTGCTGCCCGACGTGATGCGCCAGGGCATCCGCGTGATCGCCAACGCCGGCGGCGTGAACCCGCGCGCCTGCGCCGCCGCGCTCACGCAACTGGCGGCCGGCATGGGGCTCGCGCCGCGCATCGCCGTGGTCACCGGCGACGACGCGCTGCCGCATGCCGAGGCGCTGCGTGCGCAGGGCATCGGCCACATGGGCACGGGCTCGCCGCTGCCCGAGCGCCTCGTGAGCGCGAACGCCTACCTGGGCGCCGTGCCGATCGCGCGAGCGCTCGACGCCGGCGCGCAGATCGTCATCACCGGCCGCTGCGTCGACAGCGCCGTCACGCTCGGCGCGCTGATGCACGAATTCGGCTGGGCGGACGACGACTGGGACCGCCTCGCGGGCGGCAGCCTGGCCGGCCACATCATCGAATGCGGCGCGCAGGCCACCGGCGGCCTGCACACCGACTGGGAGCAGGTGCCCGACTGGGCCCACATCGGCTACCCGGTGGTCGAATGCGCGGCCGACGGCAGCTTCGTCGTCGGCAAGCCGCCCGGCACCGGCGGGCTGGTGAGCCGGGCCACCGTGGGCGAACAGCTGCTGTACGAGATCGGCGACCCCGCGGCCTACCTGCTGCCCGACGTGACCTGCGACTTTCGCACCGCGCAGATCGAGGCCGTGGGCGCGGACCGGGTGCGCGTCTCGGGCGCGAAAGGACGTGCGCCCTCGGGTCGCTACAAGGTCACGGCGACCTATGCCGCGGGCTACCGCTGCAACGCCGAACTGCTGATCGTCGGCTTCGACGCCGCCGCCAAGGCGCAGCGCAGCGGCGAGGCGATGCTGCGCCGCACGCGCGACCTGTTCGCGCAGCGCGGCTGGGCCGACTTCTCGGCCACCCACATCGACGTGCTGGGCGCCGAGCAGTGCTACGGCCCGCACGCCACCGCCCAGCCGCCGCGCCAGGCGGTGCTGCGCGTGGCCGTCACGCACGCGGACAAGGCACCGCTCGAACTCTTCGCGCGCGAGATCTCGGCGGCCGGCACCTCGTGGGCGCCCGGCACCACCGGCCTGGGCGGCGGGCGGCCGTCGGTGGCGTTGTCGATCCGGCAGTTTCCGCTGCTCGTGGACAAGGCGCTGTTCACGCCCGTGGTCGAGATGGCGGGCGAGTCGTGGCCCGTGGCGGTGAGGGCGCAGGCAGCGGAGGTCGCCATGGCCGATGAGGTGGCGCCGCAGGCGGACGCCACCGACCCGGACGCGGACGACGAATGGCTCGAAGTGCCGCTGATCCGCCTGGCCTATGGCCGCAGCGGCGACAAGGGCGACGTCTCGAACATCGGCATCCTCGCGCGCGAACCGCACTACCTGCCGGTGCTGCGCGAGCAACTCAGCGCGCAGGCCGTGCGCGCCTACATGGCGCACCTGGTCGAGGGCGAGGTGACGCGTTACGAGCTGCCTGGCATCGGCGCCTTCAACTTCGTCTGCGAAGCAGCGCTGGGCGGCGGCGGCATGGCCTCGCTGCGCACCGACCCGCTGGGCAAGAGCATGGCGCAGATCCTGTTGTCGATGCCGGTGCGCATCGCGGCCCGCCGGCTGCGCGCGGCCTGAGCCGACGCGCCCGCGTTTTCAGCGCGGGCCCACACCATCGCGCATCGCTTTCGGATTCGTCCGATGGCCTGCCGCGACGGTTTTTCCTAGAGTGCTTCGTTCCCTGAGCGCTGGCCGTTTTCCGGCCGGTCCGCTCTTCCTTCTCTTCGTCAGATGGCCGCCTTTTTTCTTGAAGGCGCTCGAAGCACGCCATGTCCTTGTCCAGATTCCTTTCCTTCCATCCCCGCCTGCGCGCGGGCCGCTGGGTGCTTGCCGCCTCCACGCTGGTCGCGGGCTGTGGCCCCGTCGCGGTCACGTCGTACGTGCCGCTGCCGCCGATGCCGCCGCCTTCCGAGCCGATGAACATGGCCGTGCCCGTCGCGGTGTCGGCCACGACCGCGCGCAAGGGGGCCGTGTACCGGCCCGCGCCCGCGGTGGTGCCCGAGCTGGCGCAGGTCGTGTTCTTCCGCCGCGCCACGTCCACGCCCAGCACGGGCGCGGCGCATGTGTATGTCGACGGCGAGTTCCATGCCGCGTTGATGCCCAACGGCTTCACGCGCCTGTGCGTGGCGCCGGGTGCGCACTCGCTGGAGGCCTACATCGACGATGCGCCGCTGTACGCGGGCAAGTCGCAACCGAAGACGCAGGCCGTGCTCGAAGGCGGGCAGACGGTGTTCGTGGCCGTGTCGGAAATGGGCGAGGGCGCGCCGGTGCCCCACGGCAGGGTCGCGGCCGAGCGCCTGCTCAAGGGCGCGCGCGAGCAGCGGCAGGTGATCAGCCGCGCCGTCCGCGTGCAGCCCTGCCGCGCGCCTTCGCAGCCCGCCCGCCGGGCCTGACTCCCTTCAGCGGATGTGCGTCGCGTAGGCTGCCTCGGCAGCCTCCAGCTGCGTCCAGAAGCCTTGCGGTGCGCGCCCGTGCAGCACCTCGTCGAGCACGCCCAGATGCGCGTGCCAGCCGCTGGCCACGCTCAGCGTTTCCTTGCGGTCGGGCAGGCGGCGGTGCGTGAGCACCAGGTGCGTCGCTTGCGCACCCTGCGGCGACAGTTCGAAGCTGACCTCGGACGCGTCCTCGCGCTCGCTGCCCCAGCTGATGACCAGCAGGGTCGGCGGCTCGATGCGCAGCACGCGCGAGTGCTGCACGTGGGTCTCGCGGTAGGCCGCGAAGCGCTCGGGCGCGACCTCGCCCGACAGCTCGGTGTGCTGGAAGCGCAGCTCGAACACCGCGCCCGGCGCCTGCGCCATGGTGCCGCCGGCCAGCCAGCTGCGGCGCTTTTCCGGGTCGACGAGGTAGGTCCACACGCGGTCGATGGGGCCGGGCAGGGTGCGCTCGATGCGCAGGGTGCCGGGCTCGGTCTGCGTGCCCAGGCTGTGCTTCAAGGTCGTGGTCATGGGGCGGTGCTCCTTGGGTAGGTGAAGAGAGAGAAGGCGTTCACACGCGGCTGTCGCCGGCATCGCGCCGCAGCGCATCCGCCAGCGCGTCCAGGCGGTGGTTCCAGAAGACTTCGTACGCCCGCAGCCAGGCATCGGCCGTGGCGAGCGCCGCCGGTTCCAGCCGGCACACGTGCGCGCGGCCCTGCACGGTGCGCGACACCAGCCCCGCGCGCTCCAGCGTCTTGACGTGCTTGGAGGCGCCCGCGAAAGACATGCGAAACGGCGCGCCCAGCTCGCCCACGCTGCATTCGCCCTGCGCGAGCAGCTGCAGCATGGTGCGTCGCGTGCTGTCGGCCAGGGCGTGGAACACGGCGTCGAGCCGTTCGTCTTCGATTTCAAGTTCAACCATGAAGTTGAATATAAATCGGTCCCGAAGAAAATTCAACCCGAAGGTTGAATGATGAAATGGCGTTACACCTGATACACCCGGGACGCCGTGCGCGCTCCGGGCGCTGGAAGCGCGGCAGCGGCGCTCCTACGATGCCTTTCATTCCATCCACTCGCGAAAAGAAAGACACACGCACATGAACCCTCTGATCCAGCGCCGCACCCTGTTGCTCGCCGCCGCCGTGACCCCGCTCGCCGGCGCCTGCAGCGCATGGCCGAAGAAGGGCGCGCAGTCGGACGCCGAAACGCAGCTCGCCGAACTCGAGCGCGCCTGCGGCGGGCGCCTGGGCGTGTCGGGCTTCCACACCGGCAGCGGCGCGCGCCTGCAGCACCGCGCGCATGAGCGCTTTCCGCTGTGCAGCACCTTCAAGCTGGTGCTTGCCGCGGCCGTGCTCGAACGCAGCACGACCGACGCCAGCCTGCTCGGGCGCCGCATCAGCGTCGGCAAGGGCGACCTGGTGTCGCACTCGCCGGTCGCCGAGAAGCACCTCGCCACCGGCATGACCGTGAACGAGATGTGCGCCGCCACCATGCAGTACAGCGACAACGCCGCCGCCAACCTGCTGCTGAAGGTGCTGGGCGGGCCGGCCGCCGTCACGGCCTTTGCGCGGCGCATCGGCGACACGACCTTCCGCCTCGACCGCACCGAGCCCGAGCTGAACACCGCCATCCCCGGCGATCCGCGCGACACGACCACGCCCGCGGCCATGTCCGACACCGTGCAGCGGCTGGCGCTGGGTGATGCGCTCGGCGCGCCGCAGCGCGAGCAGATGCGCGAATGGCTGCTCGGCAACACCACCAGCACCGAGCGCTTCCTGGCCGGCGTGCCCAAAGGCTGGCGTGTGGGCGACAAGACCGGCGCGGGTTCGTACGGCTCCACCAACGACGTCGGCGTGCTGTGGCCGCCGTCGGGCGCGCCGCTGGTGTTGTCGGTCTACCTGACCTTCCCCGACAAGGACGCGAAGGGCCGCAACGATGTGGTCGCCTCGGCCACGCGCATCGCCGTCAAGGCCCTGGCAGGCTGAGTCAGCGACGGGGCCACAATGGGCGGCCCCATCTTTCTCCTGCCCGCCCCATGGACCTGAGGTCTCTTCGCTATTTCATCGCGGTGCTCGAAGCCGGCAGCCTGTCGCGCGCGGCCGCGTCGCTGTACGTGGCGCAGCCCGCGCTGACCGCGCAGATCAAGAAGCTCGAGGCCGAACTCGGTACGCAGCTGTTCGACCGCTCGCACGTGGGCGTCACGCCCACGGCCGCGGGGCTGCAGCTGTACCAGGACGCGCGGCGCCTGCTGTCGGATGCCGCCGCCATGCGCGAACGGCTGCAGCGCGCGCCCGACGGGCCCGAGGGCTCGGTCACGGTGGCCGTGCCGTTCCTGCTGGCCTCGCTGCTGCTCGGGCCGGTGCTGGCGCGGCTGAAGCAGTCGCATCCGCGCATCCGCGTGTTCGTGATCGACGACCTGAGCCTGATGGTGCGCAAGGCCATGGTCGATCGCCGCGCCGACATCGGCCTGCTGGTCGACACCCCGAGCGTCGAAGGGCTGGACGTGCGCCCCTTCGTGCGCGAAGGCATGTTCCTCTGCGGCTTCGATGCGAAGGGCGAGGTGGCGGCACTGCTCGGAAAAAGTGCGAAGGGCGGGCGCGGGAAGAAGGGTGCGCCCGCGCGTCCCACGGTGCCTTTCGCGCGCGCGGCGAACCTGCCGCTGGTGCTGCAGTCGCGCCGCTTCAGCATCCGCCAGCGCGTCGAGGCGGCGGCCGAGGCGGTGGGCGTGGAACTCAACGTGGTGCATGAGCACGACTCGGCGCGCGTGCTGCGCTCGCTCTACCTGGCGGGCGCGGGCTTCACGGTCACGCCCGCCTGCGCGCTCGCGGACGGGCCGGGCGATCAGCCGAACTGGTTGATCGCACGCATCGTCGAGCCCGAGCTGGCGCGCACCTACCACCTGGCCACGCCGGCCGGCAAGGTGCCCGACGCGGCCACGCAGGTCGTGAGGCAAGCGCTGGCCGACGAGGCGCGATCGATGATCGCCTCGGGCCGCTGGGACGCGCAGTTCCTGGGCGACGGCAAGCCATAGCCATCGCGCACGGCGGTGCCGTGCGCCGGGGCCATCATCTTTTGTGATGGCTGCGCATCAGCAATCGGTATTTGTTGTGCGACGGCGTTGTTTGCGAAAGTTCTCCCCACGGTGCACAGGCACCGGCCTCAAGGAGACAACTTGCCCTCACTTTCGCCCGAGGTCGCCAACGTCGGCGAACTCGCATCCCGTGCCGCCCGCCTGCATGCCCGGCAGATCGCCGTGACCAGCCCGCAGCGCGCCTGCACCTACGAACAGCTCGACCGGCGCGCCAACCGCCTGGCCAATGCCCTGCGCGGCCTCGGCCTGCAGCGCGGCGACCGCGTGGGCGTGTACCTGCCCAACTGCGTCGAGATCGTCGAGCTGGAGCTGGCCTGCTACAAGGCCGCGCTGGTGAAGGCGCCGATGAACGCGCGGCTCGCGCCGGTCGAGGTGGCCGAGGTCATCGAGAACAGCGACGCCGCGCTGATCGTCACCACCGCCGCGCGCGCCGAGACCTTCCTGCCGCTCCTGAAGGGCGCGGCCCCGAAGCTGCTGCTGCTCGACGCGGCCGAAGGCACGCCTGCCTCCTACGAAGGCCAGCTGGCACTCGCGAGCGACGCCTTCACCTGCGAGCGCGTGCGCGCCGACGAGCTGGCGGTGCTGCACTACACCTCGGGCTCCAGCGGCGTGCTCAAGGCTGCGATGCAGACCTTCGGCAACCGGCTGGCCCAGCTGCGCAAGTTCCTCTCGCGCAGCGAAGGCCTGCGCCCCGGCGACCTGCTGGGGCTGGTGGGGCCGATCACGCACGCCTCGGGCATGCAGATCGTGCCGGCGCTGTGCAGCGGCGCGACCATCCGCCTGTTCACCGGCTTCGAGCCCGCGCGCTTCCTGGACGACATGAAGAAGGAGCGCGTGACCCACACCTTCATGGTGCCCACCATGATCAACATGCTGCTGGCCGAGCTGCAGGGCCGCTACCGGCCGCTGCCCGACCTGCAGCGCCTGGGCTACGGCGCCGCGCCGATGGCGCCCGCGCGGATCATGCAGGCGATGGACGTGTTCGGCCCCGTGCTGTCGCAGGGCTATGGCGCGGGCGAGACCACCTCGGGCGTGTGCGGCCTCTCGGTGGAAGACCACCTGTTCGCACGCGCCGCCATGCCCGAGCGGCTGGCCTCGTGCGGCCGGCCCTTCCTGGAGTCGCTGGTGGAGATCGTCGACGACGAAGGCCAGCCGGTCGCACCCGGCGAGGTGGGCGAGATCGTGGTGAGCGGCGAGGACATCTTCGCCGGCTACTGGCGCGCGCCCGAACTCACGGCCGAGGTGCTGAAAGATGGCCGTTACCACACGGGCGACCTCGCGCGCGCCGATGACGAGGGCTACATCTACATCGTCGACCGCAAGAAGGACATGGTCATCAGCGGCGGCTTCAACGTGTACCCCTCGGAGGTCGAGGCCGTGCTGTACCAGCACGCGGCGGTGGCCGAGGCCTGCGTGTTCAGCGTGCCCGACGACAAGTGGGGCGAAGCGGTGGCCGCGCACATCGTGCTGAAGCCGGGCGTCTCGCCCGACACGGCCGGGCTCGACGACTTCTGCGCCGCGCGGCTGGCGGGCTTCAAGCGGCCGCGCCGCATCGAGTTCGTCGAGTCGCTGCTGAAGAACGCCAACGGCAAGGTCGCGCGCAAGGCGATCCAGACGCCGTACTGGGCCGGCCACGCGCGGCGCGTCAACTGAACAAGAGCGAAGAGAACGACATGGACACCACGCTGACCCCTTCCGCAGCACCCACCGAGGCTTCGGCCATCCGCGCGCCGCTGTTCGACGGTCCCTTCGAGGGCTCGCCGCGCGCGGCCGAGCTGATCGCCCGCATCGGCGACTTCCTGAACGGCGAACTGGCCGACCTGGTGCGCGAGAAGGGCATCGACCACGAGCACGGGCCCGACAGGGAGACGCTGCGCCACGTCTGGCGCCGTTCGCACGCGATGGGCTTCTACGGCATGACGCTGCCACCGGCGATGGGCGGCCTGGGCCTGTCGCTGCTCGACCATGTGCTGGTGAAGGAATCGATCTACGCCAGCGGCTCGCCGCTCGCGCCGCATGTGTTCGGCGAACTCAGCGGGCCGCCGCGCGTCGGCGCATTGGCCAAGTTCGCGACACCGGAGCAGATGGCGCAGTTCATCCGTCCCGTGGCGCAGGCCGAGAAGGCGATCTGCTTCGCGCTCACCGAGGCCGAGGCCGGCTCCGATGCCGGCGCGGTGCAGACGCAGGCGCGGCGCGAGGGCGACGTGTATGTGCTCAACGGGCGCAAGCGCTTCATCTCGGGCTCGCCCTTTGCCGATCTCGCGGTGCTCATGGCGTCCACCTCGGACGATCCGGCGCGCCGCGAGGTGACGGCGTTCTTCGTCGACCTGACGCAACCGGGCGTCCAGGTGCAGGCGGGCTACAAGACCATGGCGGGCCAGTCGACCACGGGCGACATCGTGCTCACCGATTGCCGCGTGCCGGCCGCGAACCTCATCGGCGAACCCGGCAAGGGGCTGGCGCTGGCGCTGGGGCGCATCACGGTCAACCGGCTGCTGCACTGCCCGGGCATGGTGGGGCTGGCGACCGTGGCGCTGAAGGACGCGCGCGACTACGCGCGCACGCGCCGCCAGTTCGGCCGCGCCATCGCGCAGTTCCAGGCGATCCAGCATTCGCTGGCCGACATGGCGACGCAGCTGTGCGCGGCGCGTGCGCTGATGCTGTCGACCGCACGGCAGATCGACGCCGGCGGCGACCCGCGCGCCGAGGCCTCGATGGCCAAGCTGTTCTGCTCGGAGGCCGCGTTCCGCGTGGCCGACGCGGCGGTGCAGATCCACGGCGGCGAAGGCATCGTGCAGGGGCGGCGCGTGGAGTTCCTGTTCCGCATGCTGCGCATGTACCGCGTGCTCACGGGCACGAGCGAGATCCAGAAGAACATCATCGCGCGAGAGCTGATCGGCGATGCGGCCTGAGGCCGAACCAGACAATCAGGAGACAAGACAAACCATGACTATCAATGCCAATCGCCGCGCGCTGTGCGGCGCGATCGCGGCCTCGGCGCTGCTGCCGGCCATCGCGCGCGCGGCCGGTGCAACCGCTGCCCCCTGGCGGCCGACCCGCCCGGTCAAGTGGGTCGTGCCGTACCTCGCGGGCACCGGCCCGGACAACGGCGCGCGCATCCTCGCGGAAGCGCTTGGCCCCTTGCTGGGGCAGCCGGTCGTCATCGAGAACCGGGGCGGTGCGGCCGGCAACATCGGCGCGCGCCAGGTCGCGCGCGCCGCGCCCGACGGCTACACCTGGATCTACTCGAGCGCGCCCATGGCCGCCAACATGCGCATGCAGCAGAACCCGGGCTACGACGCGCTCAAGGACTTCCGCCACATCATGCGGCTGACCACCTCCGACGTGCTGCTGGTGGTGAATGCGGGCTCGGGCATCCAGACCCTGCAGGAGCTGGTGGCGCGTGCGCGCGCCAACCCCGGCAAGCTCGACTACGCCTCGGGCGGCGTCGGCACACCCTCGCACCTGGGCGTGGAGCTGTTCCTGCAGGCGGCGGGCGTGCAGGCCACGCACGTGCCGTACAAGGGCGCGTCGGAAATCGTCAATGCGGTGCTGGGCAACCAGGTGAACTTCGGCATGCCGATCTTCTCGGTGGCGCTGCCGCACGTGCAGGGCGGCAAGCTGCGCGCCCTGGGCGTGGCCGGCACCAAGCGCAACGCGGCCCTGCCGCAGGTGCCGACGCTGGCCGAGCTGGGGCTGCGCGGCGTCGAGCTCACGTCGTGGGGCGGCGTCTCGGTGCCGGCGGGCACGCCCGATGCCATTGCGGCGCGCATCTACGAGGTGTTCGGACAGGCGCTGAAGCAGCCGTCGGTGATCGCTGCGCTGACCGAGCTGGGCAGCGAGGTGAGCCCGTCGACGACCGAGGCCTACGTGCAGGGCTTCGCGAGCGAGATGGAACTGACCGAGCGGATGATGAAGACCGCGAAGCTGCAGCCGCTGTAAGACGCAGGCTTCAGAGCACGAACCACCCCACGGCCACGTAGTGGCTCGTGGTGCCGGCCAGCACGAACAGGTGCCAGGCGCCGTGCGCGTGGCGCAACCCCCGCCGGTTGCGATAGAACACCGTGCCCACCGTGTAGAGCACGCCGCCCGCGACCAGCCAGGCCAGGCCCGTGGCGTGCAGCTTGGCCGCCAGCGGCGCGGCGGCCAGCACGCCGAGCCAGCCCATGCCGATGTACAGCGGCAACGAAGGCTTCTTCGCCGCGTCGGCCGCCGCGGGTTTCAGCTCGCGCCAGATGCCGAAGCACGCGGCGCTCCAGATCGCCGCGAGCAGCAGCCAGCCCCAGGGGCCTTGCAGCGTGACGAGCGCGAAGGGCGTGTAGGTGCCCGCGATGAGCAAAAAGATCGCGCAGTGGTCGGCGCGCTCCCACAGGCGCTTGCTGCGGCCGCGCGTGCTGTGAAAGAGCGTGGAGGCCGCGTACAGCGCCACCGCCGAGAGCGAGAACACCAGCCCACCCGCGATGCGCGCCGGGTCGCCCGTGGGCAGCGTCTTGGCGAGCAGCAGCGCGGCCGCCGGCAGTGCGAGCAGCAGGCCGAACAGGTGGCTGTAGCCGTTGAGTCGTTCGCCGGGGTACATGAGGTGCTGAGGTGCGGTGAGGAAGTGGGCGCGTCGGGCGCACGCGGATGCTAGGGAAGGGCCATGACTGCCCCGTGACCGGGCAAACCCTGTCTGGATTTTGGTTGCAAATGTTTACATTCAGCGGCCGGGATGCGTTCCCGACACCCGCCGCGTGCTTTGGCGCACCCGCGCCGGCGGGCCTTCTCACCGTGAGGGACTGCCGATGAAAAAACGTTTGATGTCGTGGCGCCGGGCTGCTGTCCTGTGCGTCGCCATGGGGAGCGCCGCTGTCGCTTGTGCGCAAGTGCAGCAGTTCAAGTGGGGCCACATCTACGAGCCCGCGAGCATCTTTCACCAGCAGGCCGAGCTGGCGGCGCGCAAGATCGCCGAGCAGTCCGAGGGCAAGATCAGGATCGAGGTGGTGCCCGCCTCGAAGCTGGGGCAGGAGCGCGACTACGCGCTGATGCTCGCCAACGATTCCATGCAGATCGCCTACGTCGGCCAGGCCACGCTGGCCGAGGGCTATCCGCCGCTGGGCCTGGGCAGCTACCCCTTCGCCTTCAAGGACCTGGACCACGTGCGCAAGTACCTCGCGAGCCCGCTGCTCGCGGACCTGATGAAGGGCTACAACGAGCGCAGCGGCAACCGCATGGTCGCGTCGGTCTACTACGGCGCGCGGCAGGTGACTTCGGGCAAGCCGCTGCAACGCCCCGAGGACTTTCGCGACCTGCGCCTGTACGTGCCCGACGCCGCGGCCTACCAGCTCTTTGCCACCGCGCTCGACGCCAAGCCCGTGTCGCTGCCGTTCAACAGCCTGTACGGCGCGCTCAAGAAGAACGAGGTCGAGGCGCAGGAGCATCCGCTGGGCACGGTGCGCGCCAAGCAGCTGTACGAAGTGCAGAAGTACGTGCAGCTCACGGGCCACATCTACGACACGCTGGGCATCGTCATCGGCAAGGCGGCCTGGGCCCGCCTCACGCCGCCGCAGCAGGCGATGGTGGAGAAGACGCTGGCCGACACGGCCAAGTGGACCAACGTCGGCGTGATCGCCAGCGAGCTCGAAGACGAACAGTTCCTGCGCGGCAAGGGCATGACGGTGCAGCCAGTCAACCGCCTGCCGCTGCTGGAGCGCGTGGCCAAGCGTTCGACGCCTGAGCAGATGGGCGCGCGGCCGGGCGACTTCGCCAAGTTGCAGGCGCTGGCAGGCGCGGCCAACTAACCAGCGCGCTGTCGGTAGCCGCGCGGCGTGCTGCCGGTCCACGTGCGAAACGCACGATGAAAGGCCGGCGTGTTGTCAAAGCCGACCGAGGCCGCGATGCGATCGATGGGTTCGCGCGTCTTCACGAGGCGCTGGATCGCGAGGTCGCGGCGCACCTCTTCCTTCAACGCACGAAAGCTCGTGCCCTCGGCCGCAAGCTGACGCGAGAGCGCGCGCTCCGACATGTGCACCGCGCGCGCCGCCGCGCCCAGCGTGGCATCGGATGCAAGGTGCGCGGCGACGAACTCGCGCACCGTGGCGCTGGTGGTGTCGTGGTCGAAGGTGACGAAGATCCAGTCGTCGGGCGCGCGGCGCACGAAGTCGAGCAGCTCGGCGCGCGTGCGCTGGAAGGTCTGGCGCAGCACCGGTTCGGCAAAGCGCACCGAAGATGTGTCTTGCTCGAACTGCAGCGGGCCGGGGAACAGGTTCGCGTACTCGTCGAAGCGCGCCGGGCGCGGGAACGCAAAGCCGACGCCCAGCACCGGCAGCTGCCGCCCCATGAGCCACGAGGCCACGCCGTGGATCAGCTTGACCATCAGCGCATGGCCGAAGGGCGTGGTGGGGCGCGCGGCGGCTTCCGGGTGCGGCGCGATGGCGATCGTGGCCACGCCGTGGGCGCGCGTCATGCGCAGGCGGTGGTCGTCCAGCAGCAGGTTCCAGAAGCGCGTGAAGCGGTACATGGCGACCATGAGCGAGGGCGCATCGAGCAGGCTGAGCCCGAGGTACTTGAGCGCGCCCGCGCGGATCGGGCGCGACCACAGCCCCAGCATCTCGTCGCCCATGAAGAGCGACACGCACTCGTACATGCGAACGAACTGCTCGCGCGTGACGCGCGCGCCGTCCTGGCGCAGCAGCTGCGGCGAGAGGCCGGCCTGCGCGGCCAGCAGGTCGATGTCGCGCGGGCTGAGCTGGCGGCGCGCGCCGCTCAGCAGGTGCTGCAGGAAGCTGACGGCAACGGTGGCGCGCTCTGGCGGCATGACGGGTTCAAACGACGGTTGGCGGAATCTGCAAATGAATGGGCGCGATCTGCAAGCAATGGCGCGGCGCGCAGGGCTATCGTAGCCCTGAAGCGCCCCATTCCGGTGGCGGAACCCGCAACAACCCAAGGAGCCCTGCCGTGATCGAACGGAACGTCACCCTGCACATGGACGAAGAGGTCGCCGTCGTGACCCTGAACCGTCCCGCCAAGCGCAACGCCATCGACGAGGCCACGCTGGCCGCGCTGGACGCCGTGTTCAGTGCGCTGCCGCGCGAGGCCAAGGCCGTGGTGCTGACCGGCGCGGGGCCGCATTTCTGTGCCGGGCTCGACCTCAAGGAGCACCACGACAAGGAACGCACCGCGGTCGACTTCATGCGCGTGTGCCAGCGCTGGCACAGCACCTTCGACAAGATCCAGTACGGCGGCATCCCGGTGGTCGCGGCGCTGCACGGCGCGGTGGTCGGCGGCGGGCTGGAGCTGGCGGCGGCCACGCACGTGCGCGTGGCCGACCCGTCGACCTACTTCGCGCTGCCCGAGGGGCAGAAGGGCATCTTCACCGGCGGCGGCGCGACGGTGCGCGTGGCACGCATCATCACGCCGGGCCGCATGGTCGAGATGATGCTCACCGGCCGCGTGCTCGACGCCCGCGCTGGCAAGACGCTGGGCCTGGCGCACGAGATCGCCGCGCCCGGCGAGAGCCTGCGCGCCGCGATGGTGCTGGCCAAGCGCGTGGCGAAGAACGCGGCGCTGTCGAACTACGCGATGGTCACTTCGATCAGCCGCATCGCCGACATGTCGGCCACCGACGGCATGTTCGCCGAGTCGCTGATGGCGGCGGTGGTGCAGACCGGCGGGGAAGTGCAGACGCGGCTGGGGGCGTTCGTCGACAAGTCGCTGGCCAAGGTCACGCCCGAGCAAGTGGCGGGTTGAAGCCCGGCTTCAGGCGTCGAAGGCGCGCCGCAGTTCGCTCGACAGCGTGCCCGCCAGCGCCTCGCGCTGCGGCGCGGGGCGCCAGAAGCTGCGCGTGAGGGCGCCGGTCGATTCCCACTCGGGATGGCTGCGCGCGGGCTGCACGGCGCGCACGGCACCGGCGGCTGCACGCATCAGCGTGTCGTCCTCGTCCGCCGAAGGCGCTTCGGCCCGGATGCGCTCCACGGCCGCATGGCCGCGCCGCTCCAGCGCCTGCGCGAGCTGCAGTTGCCATGCCGCGAGCGTGAACAGCACGCTGTCTTCCACCGTGAGCTCGTGCATGTCGCGCAGCTTGTTGGCCAGCTTGCGCCCGAGCGGCCCCCAGCCCTGCGACACCGCACCGCCGATGGCGCCGCCCAGCGCCGCGCCCGCGCCCAGCGACAGCCCGGCCACCGCGAGGTCGGCCACCACGCCTACGGCGGCGCCGATGACCGCGCCCTTGCCCAGGCGCAGGCCCGCGTCCTTCATCGCCTCGGGGTTGAAGAAGTCGAGCGTCCAGCGGCCTTCGATGATCGGCAGCGGCGCTTCGTCGGCGTCGCCCTGGCGAAAGCCGTAGAGCGTGAGCAGGTCGTCGGTGCAGCGCTGGGCCTTGTCGAACACGTCCTTCTGTACGCCGGCGACCAGCGCCTGGCGGCGCGTGGCGTCGGCGAACTCGGCGGCCGGCACGGTGCGGCGGATGGCCGCGGCATCGACCAGCAGGTCCGCGATGCGCGTGCAGGCCGACTGGCGGCGCGCGTCGGCCTCGGCGTCGAGCGCGTCGACCACGCCGCGCAGCGCGTCGCGGCGGTCGCGCAGCAGGGTGGCCAGGTCGTTGTAGAGGTCGTGCTCGGCGCCCACGAACGGCGCCGCCGCATCGAAGCGCACCTGCACGTGCAGGCCGTAGGCCGAGAGCAGTTCTTTCCAGGCCGGCTCGCGGCTGGCGGCGTCGCGCACGAAGTTGAGCACCGGCAGCACCGGACGCGCGCAGGAGTTCAGGAGCTCGATCTCGTCGCGGAACTTGGGCAGCACCGGCTCGCGCACGTCGATCACGAGAAAGGCGGCGTCGATGTCGAGCATCGCGCGCAGCACCTTGGCCTCCTGCTCGAACACGCCCTGCGCCTCGGGGCCCTGCAGGAAGCGGCGGATGCGCTCGGGCGGCGTGGCCTGCTGGGCGGCGTCGAGGCCGGCCAGGTGCTCGCGCAGCGCGACCGCGTCTTCCAGGCCCGGCGTGTCGAGGAAGCGCACGGCCGGCTGGCCGTTCACCTCGAGATCGACCGACTCGACATGGCGTGTGGTGCCCGGGCGCTGCGACACCTCGCCGAAGTTCACGCGCCGCGTGAGCGTGCGCAGCAGCGAGGTCTTGCCTGCGTTGGTGTGGCCGACGACGGCAATGCGGATCGGGGTCGGGGAGGTCATGCGGTGGCGGTGCCTTCCGTGAAGACGGCATCGAGCCGGTCGCTCGCGACCACGTGGGCCAGCCCTGCGTCGCGCAGCCAGTCGCGCCAGCGCTGCGTGGCGGCGGCGTTGGGCGCGTCGGCCAGCCAGAGGCGGCATTCGCCGCAATGCGCCAGCACCTCGCGCAGGAAGCGCTCGGTGCCGCGGTCGGGGCTCGAGGCCGCGTGGCAGACCAGCAGCACGGTGCGCGGGTGGAGCTGCGCGAGCTGGTCGAGCAGGGCGCGGCGCGCCGGCGCGCTGCCGTCGATGCGGACTGCCGATGCCGGCAGGCCGGCGGGCGGCCAGGGCAGGTCGGGCGGCAGTTCGAAGCCGACGACGAACAGGCCGTCGTGCTGCTCGGAGGCCGGCAGGCCCGTGGGTGCGGCGGGGTGCGCACGGCCCGGGTCGGCATCGACGATGGCGGGTGGCGCCAGCGCGGCGAAGCGGGCCAGCAGCTTGCGGTAGTAGGGCGCCTGCCAGTCGGGCTGCAAGGCGGGGCGACGCTGGCGGCAGACGGCGGCGCTCAGCAGCACCAGCGCCAGGCGCGGCAGCAGGCCGTACACCGCGATGCAGCCGGTGAGCCACAGCGCCCAGGTGCGCTGGGCCGCAGCGACGGGGGTGGCCGATTGCACGGTGGCCGCATCGGGCACGGGAAATCCGAACTGCGCCGGCAGCCAGCCCAGCGCCTGCACCACGCGCACGAAGAAGTCGGGTTCGAGGATGGTGGTTTCCCAGCTCAGCGTGTAGCTGCGAAAGGCGAGGGCGAACAGCATCGCCGCCAGCACCACGGCGAACGACAGCGCCCAGATGCCGTGGCTCACGAGCCCGAAGGCCCAGGGCAGCAGGCGCGCACGCGTGAGCAGCCCTGTGGCCGCGCGCACCAGCTGCGGCGCCTGGCCGCGCTGGCCGCCCGCCACGCGCGCCGTGAGCGACAGCCACAGCCAGCCCAGCGAAGCCGTGCCGAAGGTGCCCGACGGCAGCCACAGGCCGGCCAGCCACAAGAGCAGCGTGAGCGCATGCAGGCCCAGCAAGCTGACGAGCGCGACGATCACGTTGATGTGGCGGTCGCTGCCGCCGACCACCTGACCGGCCAGGCCCAGCCCCGCGATCACGACCAGCGCCACCAGCGCCAGCAGCACCCACGGCGCCCATTGGCGGCCGCGCGCGAGTTCGGCCTGCAGGCCCATGCGCTCGCCGAGCTGGCGGGCGCGTTCAACGATGCGGGTGGGGCCGTCGGCTGCGCGCGAGGCCGCGGTGCGAAGGGCCGACGCGTCGTCGAGCGGGCCGTTCTGTTCGGTCCATCGGACCGCCTCGGTGATCACCGCATCCGGAAAAGCAGGTGCGCGCAGCGCGGTGGTGGTGATCAACAGGGTCCCTTCTTCTTCGCCAATGACGCCCCGGCGCAGCAAAGCGGCGGCGGGGCGCGCAAATTATGCCCGGCGCATGCAGAAGGCCTGCCCAAGAGAAACGGGGCCGCGAACGGCCCCGTGGCGCTGCGCTTGCGGTTTCAGCGCAGGCCGAAGAACGACAGCACGGCGACGACGACCACGACCAGGCCGACGATGTAGATGATGGAATTCACGCGAAGGCTCCTTGTGGTTGGCGATGACCCAGCATCGGGCGCCCGCCGGCGTGCGGGTGTCGGCGGGGGGCGGTGCGTGCTGTAGGACTCGCGAAGCGCGGATGCGACGACAAATGCCCGGCGCGGGCGTCCGCATTCGAGCCAGGCCTGCTGTGTGACCATTGTTTGCAATGAGCGGCGGGCATCCACGCAAGACTCTGCCCCTTCCAGAAAAGGCCAGGTCATGCGGCTCACCGAGCAATCCCCGTTCACAGGTTCCCACCCCGCGCACCCCGGCGCCCGCGCGCCCCGCGGGCCCGATGCACCCGCCGCGCCGCGCGTCAACGCGCAGCTGCTGCCCACGCTGTTCGACCGCCTGCGCGACGAGGCGCCCGGCCGCAGCGCCGAGCTGCCGTCCGAGTACACGGCCACGCCGGCCCGGATGCGCGAGATCATCCAGCGCGACCTGGCCCTGCTGTTCAACACCACCAACGCCGAAGACCTGATCGATCGCACGCGCCATGCCGACGCAGCGTCTTCCACCGTCAACTACGGCGTGCCGCCGCTGGCCGGCAGTTACCTGTCGGAGCGCAAGTGGGCGGACATCGAACGCATCATCCGCCGCGCCATCCGCGACTACGAGCCCCGCCTGATTCCCGACAGCGTGCAGGTGGTGCCGCTCATGAAGGAAGACGGCGCGGCCGAGGCCTACAACGTGCTGCTGTTCGAGATCCGCGCGCTCATTCACCTGAAGCCGTACCCGCTGGCGTTCACGGTGCAAAGCGCGGTCGATCTCGAGACCAACCGCATGCGCATCGTCGGCGCGGCGGACTGAAGCCTGTCTGTCTTTCATTTCTCCTTTACTTCAACCACGCCAGGGAAGGCTCATCGTCATGGACCCGCAACTCCTCGAGTACTACAACCGGGAACTCGTCTACATGCGCGAGGCGGCGAGCGAGTTCGCCGCCTCGCACCCCAAGATCGCGCGCCGCCTGGGCATGCACGGCATCGAGGTGGCCGACCCGTACGTGGAGCGGCTCATCGAGTCGTTCAGCTTCATGTCGGCGCGCATGCAGATCAAGCTCGATGCCGAATTTCCGCGCTTCACGCAGCGCCTGCTCGAGGTGCTGTACCCCAACTACCTGAGCCCCACGCCGTCGATGGCCGTGGCGCAGCTGCACCCCAGCGTGAAGGAGGGCGACTTCACGCGCGGCTTCGTGGTGCCGCGCGGCACGGCCTTCCATGCGCGCGTGCCGGCGGGCGAGCAGACGCCGTGCGAGTTCCGCTCCAGCCAGGACGTGACGCTGTGGCCCTTCGAGATCGCCGAGGCGCGGCTCACCGGCGCGCCGCCCGACATCCCGGCGCTGGAGCGCTACGTGCCGCCGCATGTGCAGGTGACGGGCGCGCTGCGCCTGCGGCTGCGCATCGTGGGCGAGATGGGGTTCTCGGCACTGTCGGGGATCGACCGGTTGCCGATCTACCTGCGCGGCAACGAGCAGGTGGCGTCGCACCTGTTCGAGCTGCTGCACACCTCGGCGGTCGCGACCTTCGTCGGCGAGCCCGGCCAGCTGATGGACCGCCCGCACGTCGTGACCGAAGGCGCGCTGGTGCACGAAGGGCTGGCGCCGGGCGAAGGCCTGCTGCCGCTGGCGTGGAACACCTTCCACGGCCACAACCTGCTGCACGAATACTTTGCGTGCCCCGAGCGCTTCTACTTCTTCACGCTCACGCAGCTCGCGCCGGGGCTGGCGCGCATTCCCGGCAAGGAGGTCGAGATCGTCGTGCTGCTGAGCAAGCCGCCCGGTGCGCTGGGTGCACTGGTCGATGCGGCGCAATTCGCGCTGTTCAGCACGCCGGTGGTCAACCTGTTCGAGCGGCGCACCGACCGCATCGAACTCGACAGCGCGCAGACCGAGTTCCACCTCGTGCCCGACCGCTCGCGGCCAATGGACTTCGAGGTGTATTCGGTGCAGCGCATCGCCGGCCAGCAGGCGCGCACCACGGCCGAGATCGACTTCCGCCCGCTCTACCAGACGCTCAACGAAGACGAAGGCAACCACGGCCGCTACTTCTCGGTGCGGCGCGAACCGCGGCTGGTGTCCGAAACGGCGCGCAAGTACGGCACGCGCACGCCCTACATCGGCACCGAGGTGTTCCTGTCGCTGGTCGACCAGCAGGAGGCGCCGTACCCCGAGAGCCTGCGCTACCTGTCGGTGAAGGCGATGCTCACCAACCGCGACCTGCCGTGCCTCGTGCCGCGCAACGGGCAGGCCGACCTCGCGGTGGCCGATTCGATCCCGGTGTCGGCCGTGGGCCTCATCCGTGCGCCGAGCACGCCCAAGTCGCCGTTCGCGCAGCGCGAGATCGCGTGGCGGCTGATTCGCCAACTGGGCTTCAACCACCTGCCGCTGGCCGACATGCCGCACCGCGAGGGCGCGCAGGCGCTGCGCGACATGCTGCGGCTGTTCGTCACGGCCGACAACGACGTGCTGCGCCGGCAGATCGATTGCCTCGTCGGCTCGCGCATCGAACCCGTGACACGGCGCCTGCCGGGCGCGGGGCCGCTGATCTACGGGCGCGGCGTGCAATGCACGCTGAGCGTCGATGAAGAAGGCTTCTCGGGCACGAGCCCGTACCTGCTGGGACTGGTGCTGGAGCACTACCTCGCGCGGCACGTGAGCATCAACGTGTTCACGCAGACCACGCTCGAATCGATGCAGCGCGGCACCGTCGCCAAGTGGCCCGTGCGCATGGGCGGTCGAGGCGCGGTCTAGTTCCTCTTGGGCGGGAGCGCCTGCTCCAGCAGCCACAGCATGGCGGCCCGCACCTTGGCGGCATCGCCGCCGGCATCGATCTCCAGCGCCGCGCGGTCGAAGGCGGCCGACAGCAGGCGGGCGAGGGCGTCGAGCGACACCTCGCCGCGGCCCATGCCGGCGCGCGCCAGCCCCTGGCGCAACGAGTTCGCCGACGTGGCGTCGTCCATCGACATCATTTCCGCCAGGCCCAGCACGGCGGGCCCGTCGATCAGCAGCAGCCGGGTGCGACCCGGCACCGTCATCGCCTTCAGGTAGGCCTCGCTGCCCACGAGCAGGGCCTCGCGCGGGCCGAGCTCGTCGGGCGTGGCGGCATCGATGTCGGCCGCGACCGCCTGCGCCTCGAGCAGCAACACCTGGCGGAACAGGTCGCGCTTGTCGTTGAAGTGGTGGTACAGCGCGCCGCGCGTGATGCCGGCGGCCATGGCGATCTCGGGCGTGGAGGTGTCGCCGTAGCCCTTGTTGACGAAGAGCGTGCGGGCCGCCTCGGTCAGCGCGAGGCGGGTGGTTTCGGTGCGTTCGCGGTTGGTGCGTGCCGGGGTTTTGGCCATGACCCTAATTTACATGCAGTCTGTTTGTGGATTAATATTTAACTTACATGCAGTTTGTATGTTTAATCCATGAAGGAGCCACCCCATGAAAGTGACGAGCTATTACCCGGTGATCATGACCAACGACGTGGCCGGCACCGCGGCCTTCTACCAGGCGCATTTCGGGTTCGCGTCGCTGTTCACGATCGACTGGTACGTGCACCTGCAGCTGGCGGACGATGCGTCGGTGAACCTCGCCGTGCTTGACGGCACGCACAAGACCATTCCCGCCGAAGCGCGCGGGCAGGTGGCGGGCGGGTTGCTGCTGAACTTCGAGGTGGAAGACCCCGACGCGGTGCACGAGCGCCTGAAGGCGGCGGGCCTGCCGATCCTGCTGTCGCTGCGCGACGAGGCTTTCGGCCAGCGCCACTTCATCACGCGCGACCCGAACGGCGTGCTGATCGACATCATCAAGCCGATCCCGCCGTCGGGTGAGTACGTCGCGCTGTACGAGGCCGGCACGTCGCCAAGCTAGGCTCTCCCCCAGGCTTCGCGCACTTCGTGTCGCTGCGCCAACCCCCTTCCGGGGGCAACACCTGCGGCCCGGCAAAGCCGGTTCCGCGGTGTTTCACGAAGGAGCCTTATCAGGCGCGCAGGGCTTCGTCTTCTTCGAGCCCGTCGCCCAGGAAGCCGCCGCTCTGGTGCGCCCACAGCCGCGCATACAGGCCGCCCTGGGCCATCAGCGTGCGGTGGTCACCTTCTTCGACCACGCGGCCTTCGTCGAGCACGATGAGCCGGTCCATCGCGGCGATGGTCGAGAGCCGGTGCGCGATGGCGATCACGGTCTTGCCTTCCATCAGCGTGTACAGGCTCTGCTGGATCGCGGCCTCGACCTCGGAGTCGAGCGCGCTCGTGGCTTCGTCGAGCAAAAGGATCGGTGCATCTTTCAGCATCACGCGCGCGATGGCGACGCGCTGGCGCTGGCCGCCCGACAGCTTCACGCCGCGCTCGCCCACGTGCGCCTCGTAGCCGCGCCGTCCGCCCGCATCGCCCAGCGTCTGGATGAAGTCGTGCGCCTCGGCACGCCTGGCGGCGGCTTCGATCTGCGCCAGCGTGGCGTCGGGCCGGCCGTAGGCGATGTTGTCGGCCACCGAGCGGTGCATGAGCGAGGTGTCCTGCGTGACCATGCCGATGTGCATGCGCAGCGAATCCTGCGTGACCTTCGAGATGTCCTGTCCGTCGATGAGGATGCGGCCGCTCTCCAGGTCATGGAAGCGCAGCAGCAGGTTCACCAGCGTCGACTTGCCGGCGCCCGAACGGCCGACCAGGCCGATCTTCTCGCCGGGCCTGACCACGAGGTTCAGGTCGTCGATCACGCGGCGGCCCGCGTCGCCGTAGCGGAAGCTCGCCTGCTCGAAGCGCACCTCGCCGTGCGGCACGTCGAGCACCGTGGCATGGGGCGCGTCGAGCACCGTGCGCGGGCGCGACAGCGTCTTCATGCCGTCCTGCACCGTGCCGATGTTCTCGAACAGGCTGGTCATCTCCCACATGATCCAGTGCGACATGCCCTGCAGCCGCAGCGCCATCGCCGTGGCGGCGGCCACCGCGCCCACGCCCACCGTGCCGTGCGACCACAGCCACAGCGCCATGCCCGCCATGCCGGCGGTGAGGCCCATGCTCAGCGTGTGGTTGACGATCTCGAAGGCGCTCACCAGCCGCATCTGGCCATAACCCGTCTTCATGAACTCGCGCATCGCGTCGCGCGCAAAGCCGGCTTCGCGCTGCGTGTGCGAGAACAGCTTGACGGTCGCGATGTTGGTGTAGGCGTCGGTCACGCGCCCGGTCATGAGCGCGCGCGCGTCGGCCTGCGCCTTGCCGACCTTGCCCAGGCGCGGCACGAAGTACACCAGCGAGGCGATGTACAGCGCCAGCCAGATGATGAAGGGCCACACCAGCTGCGCGTCGAGCACGCCCACCAGGATGATCATGGTGGCCACGTACACGCCCATGGCCACCAGCACGTCGGCCAGCACGAACACGGTCTCGCGCACGGCCAGCGCGGTCTGCATCACCTTGGCCGTGATGCGGCCCGCGAACTCGTCCTGGTAGAAGGCCATGCTCTGGCCCAGCATCAGGCGGTGGAAGTTCCAGCGCAGGCGCATCGGCAGGTTCACCGCCAGCGTCTGGTGCTTCACGATGGTCTGCAGCGCCACCACGCCGATGCTGATCACCAGGAACGCGGCCAGCCACAGCAGCGTGTCGCCGCGCTCGGCCCACAGCTTGGACGGCACCTGGCCGCCGAGCCAGTCGACGATGCGCCCGAGGATCGCGAACAGCGCGGCCTCGAAGGTCGACATCACCGCCGTGAGCACCGCCATCGCGGCGATCTTGCCGCGCACGCCGTGCGTGCAGGCCCACAGGAAGGCAAAGAAGCCCTGGGGCGGCAGCGTCGGTTCGGCGGCGGGATACGGGGGAAGGAGTTTTTCGAAAAAGCGGAACAAGGAATCGGTCTCCAGCAGAGCCTTCGAATGTAGCCCTGCATGCATGACCTTGCCCCGAAAAGGTGCGTTCTGTTCCGCTGTCTTCAGCTTCCCTTCAGCTGCGGCGCACCTTGCTGTCGTCGGTGCGTGCTGCCTTTGTTTCCATGCCCCCCAGCCGCGCGCTCAGGAAGTCGATGAAAGTTCGCAGCTTGGGCGACATGTACTGCCGGCTCGTGTACACGGCGAACAGCGTGACCGGCGTGGCCTCGAACGCGGGCAGCAGCCGCACCAGCCGGCCCTGCGCCAGGTCGTCGTCGATGAGCCATACGGGCAGGTACGCAATGCCCATGTCGGCGCGCACCGCGTGCAGCGTGAGCGTGGTGTCGTCCGAGCGCATCGCGGGCGTGAGCCGCAGCGGGAACATGCGCCCGCCCGGCCCCTTGAGCGCGAGGTTGTCCAGGTTCACGTAGCTGGGCACGATCGCGCCCAGTTTCGCGAGGTCGGCCGGCACCGCGGGCAGGGCGCCGTGGCGCTTCAGGTAGGCCGGCGTGCCCGCAAGATGAAAGGGCACGCGGCACAGCGGCCGCGCGATGAGCGCGGGCGAGGGCTCCTGCGTGGCGCGCAAGGCCAGGTCGTAGCCGTCGGCCGCGAGATCGACCTTGCGGTTCTCCAGGTGCATGTCGACCAGCACCTCGGGGTACGCCGCACGGTAGTCGGCCAGCACGCGCGCAAAGCGCGGCGTGGCGCACCACACGGGCGCGCTCACCTTGAGCTGGCCGCGCGGCGCGTCGCTGGTCTGGCCGATGGCGGCCTCGGCCGCGTCGAGCAGGTCGAGCGCGCGGCGGCTCTGCTCGTACCAGGCGGTGCCGGCCTCGGTCAGGCTCAGGTGGCGGCTGGAGCGGTGCAGCAGCCGCGCGCCCAGCGATTTCTCGAGCTGTGCCACGTGCTTGCTGGCCATCGGTGCCGACAGGCCCAGGCGCTCTGCCGCGGCCACGAAACTGCCGGCCTCGACGACCTCGCGGAACACGCGCAGGCTAGTCATGCGGTCCATCGATGATTTCCTGTGAAGAAAGGATTCGATGCATCGTAGCCTGTCGATTTCCTGAAAGGAAATGTCTACAGTCGATCCAACGCCTTCAAGGAGCATCGACTTGACCCACGACAACACCCCGCTTTCCCGCCTGCCCACGTACTTCATCTCGCACGGCGGCGGCCCCTGGCCCTGGATGAAGAAGGAGATGGGCGCCACCTACGACCAGCTCGCCGCCTCGCTGGCCGACATGCCGCGCCAGATCGGCCGCACGCCGGCCGCCATCCTCATGGTCTCGGCGCACTGGGAGTCGCCCGTGTTCACGGTGCAGGGCAACCCGCGCCCGCCCATGATCTACGACTACGGCGGCTTTCCGGCCCACACCTACGAGGTGCGCTACGCCTCGCCCGGTTCGCCCGAACTCGCGCAGCGCGTGCAATCGCTGATCGCCGCCGCCGGCCTGCCGGCGCAGATCGACCCCGAGCGCGGCTACGACCACGGCATGTTCTCGCCGATGGCCGCGATGTACCCGAACGCCGAGGTGCCGGTGGTGCAGCTGTCGCTGCGGCGCGGGCTCGACCCGGCCGAGCACCTGGCATTGGGCCGCGCGATCGCGCCGCTGCGTGACGAGAACGTGCTCATCGTCGGCAGCGGCCTGAGCTATCACAACCTGCGCAACTTCGGCCCGCAGGCGCACGGCGTGTCGAAGGCCTTCGGCGACTGGCTCGACGAGACCTCTGTGCAGGCCACGCCGCAAGCGCGCGTGCAGCGCCTGCAGGACTGGGCCTCGGCCCCTTCGGCGCGCATGGCGCACCCGCGCGAGGAGCACCTGATTCCGCTGATGGTCGCGGTCGGCGCGGCCGAAGGCGACGTCGGCGAGCGCGTCTACCACGAGGACGCCTTCATGGGCGGGCTCGTGGTGTCGAGCTACCGGTTCGGCGCGGCCTGAGCCTTACCGCGCGGCCACGGGCATGCCCAGCAGCAGCTGCGCCATGCCCTTGCCCATCGGGTCGGGCCGCAGCGAGGTCGGCCCGCCGCCGTCCAGCGCCTGCGTCATCAGGAAGTTGAGCGCATGCAGGCCCGGCACGTCGTAGCGCGTGACTTCGCCGTGCACCAGGTGGCCGAGATAGGCGCGCACGCGTTCCGGCGTCAGCTCGCGGTGCAGCAGCGGGAGGTCTTCGGGGCGGCGCGCAATGATCGCGATGTTCGACGTGTCGCCCTTGTCGCCCGAGCGGCCATAGGCCAGCGTGATCAGCGGGACCGTGGCGCCGCTATCAGCTGACGGCAGCATCGCCGTCGGGCCGGCCTTGATGCCCAGCGTTTCGGGGAGCACGGCGTCCCGGCAGGGAATCTCCACGCGTTCTTCGTGCTCGCCGATCACCACGCGCGGCGCGGGCAGCCGGTCCTTGCGGACCAGGCAGGAGAACAACCGGTAGCGCGGCTCCACGGCGGCGCGGCTGTTCAGCGTCAGCGCGCTGCCGCTGGTGGACCCCGGCGCGAACGACACGCCCGGTGCACGCGCCTCGCGCGAGAAGAGTTCGAGCGCCGCCTTGTCGCGATGCGTCACCGCCACGCGGGCCACGGCTTCGCGCAATCCCGATGCGGTGGCGTGCGGGCCGTAGCTGTCCTCGGCACCGATCACGCCGACCAGCGTCTTGTCGAAATTGCCCAGGCCTTGCGCGCGCAGCATGCCTTGCACGCGGCCCAGCAGTGCGTGGCCCGTGCGCCGCGCCTTGTCCAGCGCATCGGCGCCGAACACCGACACCTGCGCGATGCAGCGGTAGCCTTGCTGGTAAGTGGCCGACAGCTTGTAGGTCGGCGGCGGCGGCAGGCCACGCGCGCCTTCCACGCGCACGCGGTGCGGCCCGACTGCGACGGCCGTGACCTGGGTGAAATCGCAGACCACGTCCGGCAGCACGTAGCGGGCCGGGTCGCCCACTTCGTAGAGGATCTGCTCGCTCACCGTGGCCGGCGTCACGAGGCCGCCGGTGCCCTCGGGCTTGGTGACGACGAAGCCGCCGTCGGCCGTGCATTCCACGTACGGGTAGCCGATGTTTTCCCAGTCGGGCACCTCGGCCCAGTCGGTGAAGATGCCGCCCGTGGCCTGCGCGCCGCACTCCAGGATGTGGCCGGCCAGAGAGCCGGACGCCAGGCGGTCGTGGTCGTCGGCCGACCAGTCGAATTCGTGCATCAGCACGCCCAGTGTGGTGGCGCTGTCGACGATGCGTCCGGTGACCACGATGTCCGCGCCCAGGGCCAGCGCGCGTGCGATGGGCAGGGCGCCCAGGTACACGTTGGCGCTGTCGATGCCGGTGGGCATCGGCGTGCCCGAATAGAAATCGCGCGTGTCCTCGGCTTCGAGCGTGGGCAGCAGCGACAGGCAGTCGTCGCCCTCGACGAACGCCACCTTCAGAGGGCAGCCCAGCGTGCGCGCGAGCGCCTCGATGCGCGCCGCGCAGCCGCGCGGGTTCAGCCCGCCCGCATTGGCGACCAGCCGGATGCCGCGGCGCGCGCACGCCGGCAGGATCTCGCGCAAGGTGACGTCGATGAAGTCCGTCGCGTAGCCTTGCGCGGGGTCGGTCTTGCGCGCCTGGGCGAAGCTCGACAGCGTCATCTCCGCGAGGTAGTCGAACACGAGGTACTGCATACCCGGCACGTCGACGAGCTGGCGCGGGCCGAGGATGCTGTCGCCGATGAAGGCGCAGGCGCCGCCGATCTTCACGGTCTTGTGCTTGTTGTTCGGGTCCATGGCGTCAGTCCAGCGAGAGGTTCAGCTGGCGGATCACGTCGCCGTTGACCTGCGTTTCGCGCGCGATGAACGCCGCCAGTTCGGCCGGCGTGCCGCCGACCGCCTCGGTGCTGATGGCGGCGAGCTTGGTGCGCAGCTCGGCGCCCTTGAGCACGGCGGCGAGTTCGCTCGAGAGCCTGTCGACGATCGCCGCGGGCGTCTGCGCCGGGGCCATCACGCCGGCCCACGCGTAGGCCGTGAGTTCGGGGTGGCCGAGTTCCTTGAGACTGGGCACCTGCGGCAGCAGCGGCGAGCGCTCCTGCCCTGTGACCGCCAGCGCTGTGAGCTTGCCCTGGCGGATGTGCGGCCCCATCGCCGAGATGGCGTCGAACATGAAGCCGACGCGGTGACTGACGAGGTCGGTGGTCGCGTCGGCGGTGCCCTTGTACGGCACGTGCATCGTGCCCTTCATGCCGGTGGTGCGCGCAAAGCGCTCGCCGAGCAGGTGCGCCGCCGAGCCCACGCCGCTGCTGGCAAAGCTCAGTGGCGGGCTGCCTTCGCGGCCGGCGCGCACCAGGTCGTCCATGCTGCGCACGCCGGGGCTCGCCGTGACGAGCACGAGCGAGGTGCGCGTCAGCTGCGAGACCGGCGCCAGGTCGGTGGCGCGGTAGGGCAGGCGGCGGTACAGCGATTCGTTGTTGGCGTAGGCGCCGATCACGACCAGCAGCGTGTAGCCGTCGGGCGCGGCCTTGGCCACGAGGTCGGTGCCCAGGATGCTGTTGGCGCCGGGCTTGTTGTCGATCACCACGGGCTGGCCGAGCCGCACCGACAGGTCGCGCATCACGTCGCGCGCAATGATGTCGGTGTTGCCGCCGGCGGGGTAGGGCACGACCACGCGGATCGGGCGGTTCGGGTAGGCGGTCTGCGCTATCGCTGCGGCGCCGGTCAGCGCGAGGGCCATGGCCGTGAGGAGGCGCGCCGCCACGTGCGCGCGGCGGGTCTTTTTCTTCTGCATGTCGGTTGTCTCCAAGGGTGCCCGGTCTCACTGATGACGCTGGCGCTTGCCGGGTGCGGTTCATTATGGAAATCGCATCGATGCCTGCCTAGCCGTACCATGGAGTTTTGCGATAACCGAATGGAATCGGGCGACCGGCCGTCAGCATGCAGCTCAAGGACCTTCATTCATTCCGCGTGGCCGCCGAGCGCGGCAACCTGCACCACGCCGCCGATGCGCTGGGCGTGACGCAGCCGGCGCTGTCCAAGTCGATCCAGCGGCTAGAAACGGCCTTGGGCGTGCGCCTGTTCGAGCGCACCGCGCGCGGCGTGGCGCTCACGGCCATCGGGCAGGCGCTCTATGCGCGCAACCTGGGCCTGGAACAGCTCGTGGACGACATGCGCACCGAAGTGCAGGACATGAAGCTCGGGCAGTCCGGCAAGCTGCGCATCGGCACCGTGCCCGCCATCGTCGAGTCGGTAATGACGCCCGTGTTCGCGGCCTTCCTCGGCACCGGCAAGGACGTGCGCTTCGAAACGCAGGTGCAGCTCAGCGGCGTGCTGCTGCAGCAACTGGAAGCGGGTGCGCTCGACTTTGCGATTGCCGCCGTCAACCGCGAGGTGCCCGCGGCGCTGTCCTGCACCGTGCTCGGCGAGCAGGAGTCGTACGTGATTGCGCGCAACGGGCATCCCTTTCACCGGCGCGCGTTCACGCTGCACGACATGGCCGCGCAGCCCTGGGTGCTGCCGCCGTCGAGCATCACGCTGCGTGCCTGGGTCGAGTCGATGTTCCGCGACGCAGGCATCGACGGGCCGACCGCCTTTCTCCAGTCGGACGCCTCGCCCGCGGTCTTTGCGCCGTTGGTGCGCAGCACCAACCTGCTGACGGTCATGACCTCGGACTCGCTCGGTTCCTCCATGGGCACGGGGCTGGCCGCGCTGCCGTCGCCCGCGCCGGTCTGGGCATTGGAAATCGGGTTGTTCTGGCGGCGCAACGCCTACTTCTCGCTCCTGATGAAGCAGTTCCGCGACCAGGTGGTGGAAGTGTTCGACGCGCGCAACCTGCAGCTCAACCGGCGCCGGGCGCGGCCCTCACGCGGGTGAGCGGATGAGGCACGCGGGCCGCGCGGCAGAATGAAGCCATGCCCACGCCCGCTCTTCCCACCCCCGACGAATCCGCCGAAGCCCGGCGCCAGATTGCCCGCATCGAAGCCCTGTCCACCTCGCACGACCCGGTGCACGACGGCATTCGCGTGCGCTGGCGCCGCTTCGGCACCGACACGACGCAGCCGCCCATCGTGCTGCTGCACGGCGGCCACGGCAGCTGGATGCACTGGCTGCGCAACGCCGAGGCGCTGTCGGCGCAGCGCACGCTGCTCCTGCCCGACATGCCCGGCTTTCATGATTCCGACGCGCTGCCGCGCGTGGCGCCCGGCGAAGACGCGCTGGTGCCGCTCCTGGCCGCGCTCGGCGGCACGCTCGATGCGCTCATCGGCGCTAACACGCCCATCGACCTGGGCGGCTTCTCGTTCGGCGGGCTCACCGCCGCGCGCTTCGCGGTGCGGCGCGGCGCGATCCGCCGGCTGGCGCTGATGGGCAGCGGCGGCCACGGCACCTTGCGCCGCATGACGGTCGAGATGATCAACTGGCGCGCCGCCCCCGACCGCGAGACCGAGCGCGCCGCGCTCATGCACAACCTGGGCGCGCTGATGCTGCACGCGCCGGCCGCCATCGACCCGCTGGCCTTCGAGATCCACGACCTCTCGTGCCACGGCACGCGCTTTCGCAGCAAGGAGGTGTCGCTCTCGGGCGGGCTGCAGGCCGCGATCGACACGCTGGGTGTGCCCACGCTGCTGCTGTGGGGCGAGTTCGACGTCACCGCCGACTCGCGTCCGCTGGTGGCGCAATTGGCCAGCGAAGGCCCCGGCCGCGAAGGCGTGGTGATCGACGGCGCGGGGCACTGGGTGCAGTACGAACGCGCCGACGAGGTCAACGCGCAGCTGCTGCGCTTCCTGGGCTGAAGCGGTTCAGCCTCAGCGCAGGTAGCGCCCGTCGGCCTTGAGCATCGACAGTTCCGAGAAGGTCAGCCCGCGGTGCTCGCCGGGCCGGTACGACACGGCGATGCCGCCGAGGTCCAGCGTCTTGAACGACTCCAGGCCCTTCTGCAGCGACTCGGGCGTCGGGTTGGTGCCCGCGCGCTTCAGGCCTTCGACCATGACCTTGGCGGTGACGTAGCCCTCCAGGCTCGCGTAGCTGAACTCGGTCATGCCGATCTTCTTCATCGCCGCCTGGTACTCGGCGATGACGGGCATCGCGCTGTTCCACGGGTAGGGCACGACCTGCGAGATGACCACGCCGGCCGCGTCCTTCTTGATGTCCTGGAAGAGCTTCTGCCCATTCAGGAACGAGAACGAATAGAAGGCCGTCTCGCCGCCGGCCGCGCGGTAGGCCGCGATGAACTTCGCCGCCACGTCGTTGGTGGCCGACAGCACCACGGCCTTGGGCTTGAGCTTGGCCAGCTCGGCGGCGCGTTCGGCCGCGTCGGAGCCGTCGTTCTTGATGGCCACGCTGCCGACCATCTTGTCGCCGCGTTCGGCAATGAACTTCTGCGTGCTCTCCATCGCCGAGCGCGCGCCGGGGTTGTCGTTGTGCGCGAAGGCGATGCGCGACAGGCCGATGGTGAACAGGTGGTTCACGATGCGGCTGTATTCCTCGTCGAAGCTGATGCGCACCGGAAAGCCGAACTCGCTGAACTTCACCACCGGGCCCGCGCCCGTGTACGGGCCAACGACGGGAATCTTCAGCTCGTTGGCCGCCTTCAGCGCGCCGACCGCCGACGAGGTGCCGATGGGCATCAGCACGCCGATGGCGCCGTCGCGCGCGAAGGTCTTGACGTTCTCCGCGCCCTTGGCGGGGTCGTAGGCGTCGTCGAGCTGGCGCAGCTCGACCGGCCGGCCGTTGACGCCGCCGCTCGCGTTCAGCGCGGTGAACATGGCACGGATGCCCACCAGCGGCTCGGTCGACAGCGACGCGAGCGGGCCGGTCTGCACGTAGGTCTGGCCGATCAGGAGCGGCTTGGCGGGCTGCGCCGAGGCGGGCACCCCTGCGAAGACGAGCGCGGCGAGGGCCAGAAACCGCAGGTGAATCATTTTGTGTCTCATGGTCACTAATTGTTAATAAACCGATCTTAAGGCGCGGGCCTTCGCAGGTAAATCGATCGCTGGTTGCGACCTGGGGAATACTGTATAAAAATACAGTTAACAACTGCAATCATGGGCCTCCCTTTCCTCGACTCCTTTTCCACCGCTGCGGGCCGCGGCGTCTGGCACGCCGACGAACTCGGCCTGGCCGACGCGCAGGTCGTGGCCACCGGGCATGCCGCGCTCGACGCCGAGTTGCCCGGCGGCGGCTGGCCCGTGGGCGCGATGACGGAGCTGCTGCAGGCCACGCCCGAGGCCCATGTCTGGCGCCTGCTGCTGCCCGCGCTGGCGCAGGCCGTGGAGGCGCGCGGCGGGCCGGTGGTGCTGGTCGGCGCGCCTTACGAACCCTGCGGCACCGCGCTGGCGGCGCAGGGCTTGCCGGTGGAGGCGCTGATGTGCGTGCGCAGCGACGCCCCGGCCGCGCGGCTGTGGGCCTGCGAGCAGGCGCTGCGCTGCGCCGAGATCGCCGCCGTCGTCGCCTGGCTGCCGCAGGCCCGCGTGGGTGAGTTGCGGCGGCTGCAGCTGGCCGCCGCGCAGCACGAGGTGCTGCTGTTCGTGTGCCGGCCCGAGTCGGTGGCGCTGTCGGCCTCGCCCGCGCGCTTGCGCCTGCGCGCCGAGCGCTGCCCGGACGATCCGGCGCAGATCGCGCTGCACCTGCTCAAGCGCCGGGGGCCGCCGCTGGCCGCGCCGGTGCGGGTGCCGGCGCGCAACGCCCGCATGAGCGCGCTGCTGGCCGCCGCCCGCGTGCGACGCCAGCTGCGCCTGCAGCCGCCCGTGGCGCCGGCCGCCGCGCCGTCGGCCACGGTGGTGCGCATCGACGCATGGAAAGGAGGCCCGGATGCACTGGATCGCCTTGCAGTGGTCGTCTGAAACCGAGGACGCCGACGCCCCCGACATGCCCCCGCCCGAGGCCCAGGGCTGGTGGGCGCTGCAGTTCACGCCGCACGTCGCCTGGCAGGACGAGGCGCTGATGCTCGAGGTCTCGGCCTGCGAACGCCTGTGGGGCGGTCGCGCGCCGCTGATGCGCCAGCTGCTGGCCCTCAACCCCGCGCCCGACGCGCGCATGCGCGGCGCGCAGGGCGCCACCAGCCTGATCGCGCTGGCGCGGCTGCGCCTGTTCGCGCGCAACGAGCACCGGCCCGCCGACGTGCCGGCCGGCCTGCCGCTGGACACGCTGACGGCCGCGCAGGGCCACCTCGACCTGCTCGCGCGCCTGGGCTGCCGCACCTGGGGCGATGTGGCCGCCTTGCCGCGTGGCGGCCTCACGCGGCGCTTCGGCACCGGGCTGCGCGAGGCGCTCGACATCGCCTGGGGCCTGCGCCCCGAAACCCACGCCTGGCTCACGCTGCCCGACGTGTTCGAGCAGAAGCTCGAACTGCCCGCGCTGGCCGAGACCGGGCCCGAGCTCATGTGGTCGGCCAACCGCCTGCTGTCGGCGCTGCAGATCTGGCTGCGCGCCCGCCAGCGCGGCGCGCGTGCGCTCGAGCTGCAATGGACGCTCGACCTGCGGCGCCTCAACGGCGTGACCCTGCCGCCGCACCAGCAGCTCACCGTGCGCACGGCAGAGCCCACGCAGGACATGGCGCACCTGCGCCGCCTGCTGTCCGAAAAACTCGCGCTCACCACGCTGGCCGCGCCCGCGAGCTGGCTGAAGCTGCGCACGCTCGAAACCGATCCGCTGGCCGGCGCCAGCACCAGCTTCCTGCCGGAAGACAACCGCAAGGGCGACAAGCTGCACGAGATGGTCGAACGGCTCAGCGTGCGGCTCGGCGCCGACCAGGTGGTGGTGCCGCTCGCGCAGGCCGACCACCGGCCCGAGCGCCAGCAGCGGTGGCGGCCCGCGCTGCAGAAAGAGAAAACGCCGGTACCCGACAAGGCCCGCAAGGACGCCGCCTCGCAGCCCGATGCGATCTACCCGCCCTGGCTGCTGCCCGAGCCCTTGCGGCTCGAGATGGACGGCGAGCGCCCGTGCTACTGCGGGCCGCTGCGCAAGCTGGTCGGACCGCAGCGCGTGGAGGCCGGCTGGTGGGGCGGTGAAGAAGACGGCGGCCAGCCCGCGATGCGCGACTACTACGTGGCCGAAAGCCCCGAGGCCGGCCTGGTGTGGATCTTTCGCGAGCGGCCCGCCACGCGCTTTTCGTCGGGCGAGGTGCGCTGGTACCTGCAGGGGTTCTATGCCTGACCTGAGCGGCAAGGAAGAACGCAAGCGCCAGCCCGCCAAGGTGCATGTGCTGCCGCAGCGGCTGCGCCCGGCGCCGGGCCTGCCCGGCTATGCCGAGCTGCACTGCCTCACGAACTTCAGCTTCCAGCGCGGCGCTTCGACGCCCGAGGAAGTGGTCGAGCGCGCCTACCACCTCGACTATGCGGCGCTGGCCATCACCGACGAATGCTCGGTGGCCGGCATCGTGCGCGCGCATGTCGCGTTGCGCGACCTGCCCGCCAAGCTGGACACCTATGAGCGCGAGCACCCGGACGAAGCGCTGATCCCGCGCCACCCCGAATTCCGGCTGCTGTTCGGCAGCGAATTCCGCTTCGAGCGCTTCAAGCTCGTGGTGATCGCGAACGACACCGAAGGCTGGGGCAACCTCTGCGAGTTCATCACCGCCGCGCGCAACACCGAACTGCCCAAGGGCGAGTACCGCGTCGACTGGGACACGAGCGACGTCGCCTCGCTGCAGCGCTGCCAGGTCCTCTTCGTGCCGCACCGCCCCCCGGGCGGCATGCCGGATGCGGCCACCGTGCAGGACGACCTGGCCGCCGCCAAGGCGCTGTACGGCGACAACCTCTGGCTGGCCGTGGAACTGTTCAACGAACTCGACGACGACCTCTGGCTCGTCACGCTGATGCAGGCGGGCGAGCAGGCCGGCGTGCCGCTGGTCGCGGCCGGCGACGTGCACATGCATGCGCGCGGCCGCAAGCCGCTGCACGACGTGCTCACGGCGGTGCGCGAAGGCCGCACGGTGGCCGAGTGCGGCTTCGCGCTGCAGTCGAACGCCGAGCGGCACCTGCGCCAGCGGGTGCGGCTGGCCGAGCTGTACCTGCCCGCGATGCTGGCGAACACGCTGGCGGTGGCGCAGCGGTGCCGCTTCGATCCCGAGGTGATCCGCGAGACCTACAAATACCCGCTGGAGACCGTGGGCAGCAGCGAGACGGCGGCGCAGACGCTGGTACGCAAGACGTGGGAGGGCGCGCGGGTGCGCTACCCCGACGGCATTCCCGAGAAGGTGCGCACACAGGTCCAGAAAGAGCTCGACCTGATCACCGAGCTCGAATACGAGATGTTCTTCCTCACGGTGGAAGACATCGTGCGCTTCGCACGCTCTCAAGACATCCTTTGCCAGGGCCGCGGTTCGTCGGCCAACTCGGCGGTCTGCTACTGCCTCGGTATCACCGCGATCAACCCCGACAAAGGCCACCTGCTGTTCGAGCGCTTCCTGAGCCGCCATCGCAAGGAGCCACCCGACATCGACGTCGACTTCGAGCATCAAAAACGCGAACTCGTCATCCAGTACATCTACGAAAAGTACGGCCGCGAGCGCGCCGCCATCGCTGCCGTCGTCATCTGCTACCGCTCGCGCAGTGCCTTGCGCGACGTCGGCAAGGCCATCGGCATCGACGAGCGATTGGTCGACGAATTCGCCAAGGACCACTACTGGTTCGACGACACCGCACTCGGCGAACAGCTCGACAAGGCCGCCGCGCGCGTCGGCGTGAAGGAAGACCGGCTCAAGCTGGTCCAGTGGATCGAGATGACGCAGCGGCTCAAGGGCTTTCCGCGCCACCTGAGCCAGCACGTGGGCGGCTTCGTGCTCACGCACACCAAGCTCACGCGGCTGGTGCCGGTCGAGAAGGCGTCGATGGTGAATCGCTCCGTCATCCAGTGGGAAAAGGACGACCTCGAAGCCATGGGCATGCTCAAGGTCGACGTGCTCGCGCTGGGCATGCTCAGCGCCATCCGCCGCGGGCTCGACCACATGAACCGCTGGCGCAACTCGACGGTGGAGATGCATCACATCCCCAACGACGACCCGAAGGTGTTCGACATGATCTGCGACGCCGACACCATCGGCGTGTTCCAGATCGAGAGCCGGGCGCAGATGTCGATGCTGCCGCGTCTGAAGCCGCAGACGTATGAGGACCTGGTGATCGAGGTGGCGATCGTGCGGCCCGGGCCCATTCAAGGTGGCATGGTGCATCCGTATCTCAAGCAGCGTGAGCGGGTGCGCAAGGGCTTGCCGATCCTCTACGAAAAAGAGGAACTGAAGCCGGCGCTGGAACGCACGCTGGGCATTCCGATCTTCCAGGAGCAGGTGATGCAGATCGCCATGATCGCGGCGAAGTTCAGCGCAGACGAAGCCGATCAGTTGCGTCGTGCCATGGCCGCGTGGAAGCGCAAGGGCGGCCTCGACAAGTTTCACGCGAAGCTCGTGGATGGGATGGTGGACAACAAGTACCCGAAGGAGTTCGCCGAAGCCATCTTCAAGCAGATCCTCGGCTTCGGCGACTACGGCTTCCCCGAAAGCCACGCCGCGAGCTTCGCGCTGCTGGTCACCGTGAGCAGCTGGCTCAAGAACTACGAGCCCGCCTGCTTCCTCGCCGCCTTGCTCGACTCGCAACCGATGGGCTTCTACAGCCCTTCGCAACTGGTGCAGGACGCGCGCCGCCATGGGGTCGAGGTGCGGCCGGTCGACGTCACATGCAGCGAGATCGACACCACGCTCGAGGCCCGCGCACCCGATGCGCCGCGCATGCCGCCAGGCACCGACACGCGCTACGCCGAGCGCCTGGGCAACGAGAACCAGCCGGCGGTGCGGCTGGGCCTGAATCGGGTCCTGAGCCTCAGCGAAGCCGGCGCCAGGCGTTTGCTCGCAGCGCGCGCGCAAGCGCCTTTCACCAGCACCGAAGATCTGGCTTTGCGCGCCGAACTCGAAGGCAAGGACATGGCCGCGCTCGCGGCGGCCGATGCGCTGATGTCGCTCTCGGGCCATCGGCGCCAGCAGGTGTGGGACGCCACCGCGCAGCACCGCTCGTCGGCCCTGCTCAAGGGCGTGCCGATCCACGAACAGGCGCTGCTCCTGCCGGCCGCGCCCGAGGGCGAGGAAATCGTCGGCGACTACGCGGCGCTGGGCCTCACGCTGCGCCGCCATCCGCTCGCGCTGCTGCGCCCGCGCCTGGCGCACATGCGGCTCCTGAGCGCGGTGGAGTTGCGCGCCGCGCGCAGCGGCCAGACCGTGCGCGCCTGCGGCATCGTCAAGGGCCGGCAGCGGCCCGGCACCGCCAACGGCACCATCTTCGTCACGCTGGAAGACGAGACCGGCAACGTCAACGTGATCGTCTGGAGCCACGTCATCGAGGCCTGGCGCGAGCCGCTGCTCAAGTCGCATCTGCTCGCGGTGCAGGGCACCTGGCAGCGCGACGACGACAGCGGCGGCAAGGTGCAGCACCTGATCGCCACCGGCTTCAAGGACCTCACGCCGCTGCTGGGCCGGCTGGCACAGAGCAACACCAGCCGTGACTTCCACTGAGGCATTGCGAATGCAACCGATCGTTCCATGCCTCGCGCCGCCCCTCACTTTTCGCTAACCTGTTCCTCCCATGTCCGCACTCGCCGCAACCGCCGGATTTGCCCTTGCCGATGAGGTCGTCGCCACGCCGATCGGCCCGCCGCCGCCCGCGCCCGATGTGCCCATGCCGCCACCGCCGCCGCCCGTGCTGCCGCCCGAAGGCGATCCGCCGCCGGTCGTGCCCCCGGTGACGGACCCCGATTTTCCGCCGCCGGTGACCGACCCGCCGCCCCTGCAGACGGCCGTGCCCTTCGGCAAGCCGCACGCACGGCGGCTGCGCGAGATCTACCGCTCGGCCGGCTGGCCCTGCTGCGACACCATCGAGGTCGAACTGCTCGCGGGCGGTTTTCTCGAGCGCGTGCGCAGCGCGCTGGGCCACGAGACGCTGCGCGTGACCGACGCGGGCATTGCGCGCATTGCCACCACGCTCACGGTCAACCGCGCGGCGTTGTCGCCGCACGAGGCGCTGGTGGAGCGCGTGGCGCGCGAGATGACGCGCGGCGGCCGCATCGCCTGGCGCGGGCTGGGCCTGCGCGCGCGCCTGCCGCCGCTGGAGGAGGGCGGCAAGCCGCGCTGGTGCATGGCGCGGCCCGATGTCTTCTCGATCCGCAACACCAGCGTCGAGGCCTATGCGCATCCCATCGTGCACGAGGTGAAAGTCAGCCGCGCCGACCTGCTGGGCGACCTGCGCAAGCCCGACAAGCGCGCGGCTTATCTCGACCTGGGCGGCGAGTGCTGGTACGTGCTGGGCAACGACGCCAAGGGCCGCTGCATCGCGTCGCCCGACGAGATTCCGGCCGAATGCGGCGTGATGGTGCTCGAGGGCGAGCGCCTCGTGGTGGCGCGCGCCGCGGTGCACCGCGCCTTCGAGCGCATTCCTTTTTCGGTGTGGCTGGCGCTGGCCAAGGCGCAGCCCGTGGCGGGCTTCGAGGACGACGCGCAAGACCTGCTGATCTGACCCGCGCCCTTCAGGTGCTTCAGGTGATCGCGTCGTAGTCGCGGTGCGCGACGGCGACCACGTTGCCCGGATCGAACTGGCTCGCCATCTGACGCAGGCCTTCCTCGCGGTCTTCACGGCTGGCCTGCGGGTCGAACATCTGGTCGCAGAACTCGAGCAGGTCGCGCACGATGCGTTCGTGGCGGTAGTAGGCGAGGGCGAGCGTGTCGACCGCCTCGTTCGTGCCGTAGCCCTGGAAGAACAGCGCTTCTTCGCGCGGCTGGTTCCACACGCCGCCGACCCCGCCGCCGATGAACATCAGGTCGCGCTCCTTCGGCGCGAGGATCAGCGTGTCCCAGTCGACGATGCACAGGCGGTCGTCGTCGCCCAGCAGCACGTTGCCTGCATGCAGGTCGGCATGGCACAGCACCTGCGGCAGCGACTTCTCGAGCAGGATCGAAGCGAGCTGTTCGCTGCGGTAGACGATCGAATCGATCTCTTCGTCGTGTGCGTCCCAGAAGGCGAGGAAGCGCTTCACCAGATCGTCGCCCGCCACGCCGTTGATGAAGCGGCGCTGGTAGCGGCGCACGCCTTCGCGCCAGTGGTGCGAATAGCCTTCGCGCGGCAGGCCTGCCAACAGCGATTCGGGCAGCTCGGTGCGGTGGATGGCGCTCAGTGTGGTGCCGAGCAAGGTCCATTGCCGGTCGGTCGGCGTGCGCGTGAAGCCGTCGGTGCCGTCGAAGAACGGATAGAGCGCCCAGTCGAAGCCATGGTCCTGCACGCTGAGCCGCCGCGTGCGCGTGAGCAGCGGGGCCATCACGGCGTCGATTTCAAAGGTGTGATGCAGCACGGCCGGCACGTCGACCACGGCGGGTGTGAAGCCGCCTCGGCGCAGCTTGAGGAAGTACGCCTGGCCGTCCGATGCCTCGATGCGGAATGCGGCCGAATCGACGTCGGCGCCCAGCGGCAGGAATTCGGTGCGTGTCGCCTGCAGGCCGTAGGTTTCGGCAAGGCGCGCTTGAACGGCGTCGGGGGCGATATCGGGTGGTGTCAGCATGCGGCGGGCGTGGCGTGGGTTCGATGGGCGCCGAAAATTGTCTCACCCGATAAGGCCACGAAAGCCGGCCCGCCGTTGTCAGACGGCGTCTTCTTTGTCTTCTTCGTCGGCCTCGTAGGTCGCCAGCACCTTGTGTTCGACGGGATGCGAAGTGAAGGAGCGCACGAGCAGGAATTTCCGCACGTGCCACGGGATCGGTGGCAGGCGCATCGGGTAGGCCGCGCCCTCGGTGCGGCGGGCGATGGTGATGTGCGGTGTGAACGTCGGCGTTTCCGTGACGATGCCCGCCTTCTGGACGGCACGCCCGATGTCCGCATGCAGGGTGCGCAAGGCGCCGTGCTCGGCGGGCTGCAGCACCGCGATGTCGTTGCGCCATGTGCGCGAGCTGTCCAGCACGAGGCTCATGGGCCGCACCCGAACCTGGGCGAGCGCTTCACGCAGGCGTTTCTCGACCTCCTTGGGCTGGTCGCCGAAGCAGTGGAGCGTCAGGTGCAGTCGCGGGCTGCGAGGAAAGTAGTGGCCCTTGGGCCAGATCCATTCCTTGCGGTGCGCTTCGATCGCCGCTTGCACCTCGGGCTCGGGAAACAGCGCGATGAGAAGGTGGCGTTGCCTCTCGAAAGCGGGGGAGTCCCAGTCGGGTTCGGGCCCGTTCGCAAACGCATCGCCACGGTGGAAGTCGTCCATTGCAGTTCTCCGGGGGAAGAAGGATGAAAAGGCGGTTCAGGGCTCCGGCGGCCACCAGTGCGCGGCCGTCGTCCGGATGACGCGCGCCGCCTGAACGCGGATGTCATCCTGTTCGTTGCTGTCGTCGTGGCCGTGCTCCCGCGTCACGCGGAAGGGCCAGTTCGAAATCCGGCCTGTCTTGCCGGTGGTGCGCGGACGCGACTGCAACGGATGCTGTCGCGAGGAAAAAAAGAGCACCTGCGCCGAGGGCGCAGGCGGGTTGGCGGTGGTCATGGCGTCGCCTCGAATGTTGTTCTTGGAGACGAGCCATTCTAGAGAAAAGACTGTATTTATGTACAGTATATTTGCAGTCTATCGAAGATCGTTGCCGAGCAGGGCGTCGAGGTCGATGGCCGCCGCCATCGCCCGGTAGCCGGCGTCGCCGGGATGCAGGTGGTCGCCCGAATCCATGGCGGCTTTCAGCCGCGTCGGCCGGGCCGGGTCGCGCAGCAGGGCGTCGACATCGACCACCGCGTCGAAGGCGCCGCCTTCGCGGATCCAGCGGTTGATGGCCTGGCGCACCTTGTCTTTCTCGGGCGAGTGGTGGCCGGCCAGCGGCGTGCCTTCGAGCGCGCGTTCGTTGGGCGGAATCGTCGCGCCCATGATGCGCACGTTGTGGGCATGGGCCATCTCGATCAGCTGGCGAAAGCCCTGGATCACGGCCTCGGCGCGCACCGCGGGTTCCTGCGGCGCAAAGGGGCCGCCGGGCCAGCCGATGTCGTTGGTGCCCAGCAGCACGACCATCGCGCGCACGCCGGGCTGCGCGAACACGTCGCGGCCCGCGCGTTCGAGCGCCGCGCGGCCCATGCCGTCCTTCAGCAGCCGGCCGCCCGAGATGCCGGCGTTGAGCACGCCCACGCCGCGCGGCGCGAGCCGTTCGGCCAGCGCGTCGGGCCAGCGTGTGTGGGCGCCGGGCGTGGAACCGTTGCCATCGGTGATCGAGTCGCCCAGCGCGACGACGGTGACGGGCGCTTGCGGCGTCTCGACGATCAGGCCGCTCACGTAGACGCGCGTGCTCCACGATGTGGCGGCGGCCGGCAGTCGCGCAGTGGCGCTCAGGTCGCCGTCGGCGATGTACAGCGTCTGCCGCGCATCGAAGTGAAAGCCCGCGGGCTGGCTGGACTCCGGCAGGTACAGCGACACGGCCACCTCGCTCAGCGCGGGCAGCGGCAGGTCGACCGGGTCGCTCACGAGGCGCGCGCCGGGCGGCAGCGTCACGTCGCTGCGGCCGCCGAAGCGCAGCACGCGGTCGCTGCCTTCGACGACCGCCGAGCCGCTCGCATGGCGGGCCACGCGCGCCGCGCCGATGTGCAGCGGCGTGGTGCCGCCTTCGTTGCTGATCACCACGCGCAGCCGCGTGCCGCCGATGCTCAGGCGCGCCACCTGGCGCAGCGTCTGCCGCTTGAAGCGGGCGGGAATGCCCAGGGGCAGCACGAAGCTCTCGTCCCACAGCGGCTGGGTGGCGGCCATCCAGCTGGGGCTCCAGTGGGTGGGCGCTGCCGTGGAAGCGCCGGCGGCAGCTGCGAGGGAAAGGGCGAGCGCGCCCTGGCGCAGGAGGGAGGTGAGTCGCGAAGCGGTCATGTGAATGTCCTCAGGTGAAAGAAGTGTCGATGGACGAACTTTCTTCCATTCGAATCGCGAGGGGTAGAAGGCAAAATGGCATGCATCGCATTCCCGATTCGAATGACCCCATGGACACCCTTCGCGCACTCTCCGCCTTCGTGCACAGCGTCGAACTCGGCAGCCTCTCGGGCGCGGCCCGCGCGCTCGACACCACGCAGCCCACCGTGAGCAAGCTGGTCGCCGGGCTGGAGCGGTCGCTGGGCGTGCGGCTGCTGCGGCGCGCGGCCACGGGCCTGAGCCTCACGGAGGAGGGCCAGCGCTTTCACGAACGCGCGCGCCGCATGCTCGAGGACTACGGCGACGCCGTGGCCGACGCGCGTGCGCAGGTGCAGCAGCCGCGCGGCCTGCTGCGCCTGAGTGCGCCGGTCACGCTGGGGCAGCGGCACCTCAACGCGATGGCGGTCGAGTTCCTGCGGCTGTACCCCGACATCGAACTGGAGCTGGTGCTCGACGATCGCTTCGTCGATCCGCGCGAGGAGCGCATCGACGTCTCGCTGCGCGTCGGCGGCGCGCTGCCGCCCGACCTCGTCGCGCGCCACCTCGGCAGCTGGCCGCGCGTGCTCGTCGCCTCGCCGGACTACGTGGCCGCACGCGGCAAGCCGCGCACGCCGCAGGACCTGCTGGTGCACGACTACCTGCGCTACGCGGCGGGCGACGACGGCGTGCTGCTCACGGGCCCGGACGGCGCGGTGACCGTGCCGGTGCGCAGCCGCTACCGCGTCAACAACGCCGTGGCGTTGCTCGACAGCGTGCTGGCGGGCGCGGGCGTGTCGCTGCAACCCACGTGGATGGTCGCGGACCTGCTGGCGCAGGGGCGGCTGGTGCGCGTGCTCGCGCGGCACACGGGGCCGGCGCAGGAGCTGCACCTGCTCTATGCGCCGCGCCGGCAGTTGCCGCTGCGCGTGCAGGTGCTGGTCGACTTCCTGGCGCAGCGCGTGGCGGCGCTGCCGGGGGCCGCGAAAGCGCCGCGGCGCTAGTCAAGCCGCCTTGCGGGCCACGCTCTTCGCACGCTTGGCGGCCGCAGGCTTGTGCGCGGTCTTGCGTGCAGAAGCCGTCGATTTCGCCGCACGCTTCTTCGCCGCAGGCGGCGTGCGCTTGCCGCTGCGCAGGCTGCGCGCGAGCAGCTCGGTCAGGTCGATCACCTCGGCGCCGCCCTCAGGTGCTTCTTCTTCCGGCTGCACGACCGTCTCCGTGTCGCCTGCCTTGACCTTCTTCTCGACGATCTTCATCACGGCGTGCTTGAACTCGTCCTTGAATTCGTCGGGGTTCCACGGACCCGACATGTCGCCGACCAGCTGCTCGGCCATCTTCATCTCGGCGGCCGACAGTTTCGCGCCCTTGATGCCGGCGGCGGGCAGGTCGAGCCCGTCGGTGTCCTTGATCTCGTCGCCCCAGCGCAGCAGGTTGAGCACCAGCACCTTGCCGAAGGGAATCAGCAGTGCCAGGTGCTGCTTGGTCGCGATCACCACCTTGGCCAGGCCGACCTTGCCGGTTTTCACCAGCACCTCGCGCAGCAGTGCGTAGACCTTCTGGCCCTTGTTGATCGGCGCGAGGTAGTAGGGGCGCTCCAGGTACACGAAGGGAATCTCGCCCACGTCGAGAAAGCGCTGGATCTCGATGGTCTGCGTGGTGCGCGGGTAGACGGCCTCGATCTCCTTGGGCGAGATCACGACGTACTTGCCGTCTTCGTACTCGAAGCCCTTCACGATCTGCTCGCGCGCGATCTCCTTGCCCGTGCGCTTGTTGATGCGCTTGTAGCCCACGGGGTCCATGCTGCGCTTGTCGAGCCAGTCGAAGTCGATGCCCTGTTCGGTGCTGGCGGTGTGCAGGCCCACGGGGATGTGGACCAGCCCGAAGGTGATGGCGCCTTTCCAGAGGGTTCTCGTGGCCATGGTGTGTCTCCTTGGTTATTTCTTGAAGCCGAGCCGCTTCATCGCCTCGCCCAGCGGCTGGCGAGTGGTCCAGTAATCGGCCCAGGGGTCTTCGGACTGGAACGACAGGTGCTCGCGCGCGGTGGCGATGGTCCAGTGCGCGCCACTTTGCAGGCTGCCGAGATCGTCCCAACTCACCGGCATCGACACGCCCATGCCCGGCCGCGCCCGCGCCGAGTAGGCCGCCACCGTGGTCGCGCCCACGCCGTTGCGCAGGTAGTCGGCAAAGAGCTTGCCGACGCGGTTCGACGGCCCGCTCTTGGCCACGAACTTCGAGGGGATCACCTGCGCCATGTGCTGCACGATGGCGCGCGAGAAGGCTTTCACCGTGTCGTTGTCGTAGTGCATGCGCAGCGGCACGACCACGTGCAGGCCCTTGCCGCCGCTGGTCTTGAGCCATGAGGCCAGGCCCAGTTCGGTGAGCAGCGTGCGCATCAGCAGCGCGGCTTCCTGCACATGCGCCCACGGCGTGCCTTCGCCCGGGTCGAGGTCGAAGATCATGCGGTTGGGCCGGTCGAAGTGCGTCGAGGTCGCGTTCGAGGTGTGGAACTCGATCACGTTGAACTGCGCCGCGTTCAGCAAGGCCTCGCGCGTGCCGACCTCGAGCATCGACGGGTGACCGGGCCACAGGGCCGGGTCGAGCTGCTTCACGCCGCCGATGTGGACCTTCTCGGCATGCTTCTGGAAGAAGATCTCGCCGCCCACGCCCTGCGGCCCGCGCACCAGCGCGCAGGGGCGGCCCTTCAGGTGCGGCAGCATGTCGTCGGCCACCGATTCGTAGTAGCGCACGAGGTCGAGCTTGGTGCGGCCCGAAGCCGCATCGATCACGCGCTCGCCGTGGCTCACGGCGACGCCGCCGACGGTGGAGGCGGATTTCTTCGATGAGGTCTTCATGGCCTTCGTGCCTTTTTCGCGAGGGGCAGGTGCGATGTCGCGGGGCTCTTCATGCACGATCTCCGACGCCGGCTTGTCGTCGCGCATCGCCACGAAGGACGCGTGGCGGATCTGCCCGTCCGGCGTCCATGCGGCGAAGCGCACCTCGGCCACGAGCCTGGGCTTCACCCAGTGCCGCGTGCCGCCCGGCCGGCGGCGGCCGGGCTTGGCCTCGCCGCCGGTGAACGGCGCGTGGTCGGTGTCCAGCGCGGCGAGCTGGCGGCGAATGTCGCGCGCCTCGCGGTCGTTCCAGCCGGTGCCGACGCCGCCGACCGACACGAGCTCGCCGTTCTTCGCGTGCACGCCCAGCATCAGGCTGCCGATGCGCGTCGGGCTGTCGGTGCGCAGCGTGTAGCCGCACACCACGAACTCCTGGCGCCGGATGCACTTGAGCTTGAGCCAGGTGTCGCTGCGGCGCGAGACATACGGCGCGTCAGCGCGCTTGGCGATCACGCCTTCGAGGTTCATGCGGCAGGCCGATTGCAGGATCGAGTCGACATCGGCCTCGAAGTCGCTGCTGAAGCGCAGGCGGCGCGTGGCGCGCGCATCCATCAGCTGCCTGAGCAGGCGGCGGCGTTCGGCGAGCGGCGTGTGGCGCAGGTCGAAGCCCTCGAAGAAGGGCACGTCGAACAGGAACATCACGATGGGGTCGGCGCGTTCGCGGTCGAGTGCGTTCTGCAGCGCGTTGAAGTCGGGCGTGCCGTTCTGGTCGGGCACGACGATCTCGCCGTCGAGCCAGGCGTTGCCGATGCCCAGGCGCTCCAGCTCGGCCACCAGCTTCGGCAGCTTCGCACTCCAGTCGTGGCCGCCGCGCGTGAGCAGGCGTGCCTTGCCGTTGCCGATGCGCGCCATGAGGCGGTAGCCGTCGAACTTGATCTCGAAGATCCAGTCGCCCGGCGCGCCTTCGGGCACGCCGGCGGCGAGCGTCGCGAGCTGCGGCGAAAGCCTGGCGGGCAGGCGTGCCTTCACCGCGCCCGTTGCGGGCAAGGCTTGGGCCTTGGCCTTGGCGGTCTTGCGCGCCCCGGCCACGCTGTCGGGCAGCGCGGACACCACGTCGTACTCGGCATGCGAGCGCGCAAAGGCATCGCGCTTCTTGAACAGCAGCCAGGGCTCCTGCCGCTCGCCGCCCTTGGCGATCCTGACGAGTTCCCACAGCCCTTCGAGCTTCTGGCCATGCAGCCGGAACGCGAGCTTGCCCGCGGCCAGGCCCTTGCGTGGATCGCCAACGGGCTCCCAGGTGCCGTGGTCCCACACGATGACCTCGCCCGCGCCGTAGTGGCCCTCGGGAATCGTGCCCTCGAAGCCGGCGTACGAGAGCGGGTGGTCTTCCACATGCACGGCCATGCGCTTGTGCGCGGGGTCGAGGCTCGGCCCCTTGGGCACGGCCCACGACACCAGCACGCCGTCGAGTTCGAGCCGGAAGTCGTAGTGCAGCCGCCGCGCCGCGTGCTTCTGGATCACGAACGCGGGCGCGTGCGGCCGGGCCTTGCCGCCTTCGGCGGGTTCGTCGGTGACGGCGAAGTCGCGCTTCGCCTGGTAGGTTGCGAGGGGCGTGTCGGAACGGGCCATGGCCTCTGGTGTGCCCGCATTCGGGCCGCGCCGCATCGGCCAGGTGTCCGGTCTTCGTGTGGGCCAAGGCCGCACGCGCGCGCGAAGGCGGGGCGAGGCGCAGGCGGGTGCCAGACGGGTCCCACGCGCAGGCGCTGTGCCCTCCGACCGGCGCGCCGTGCGATCCGCAGAACATGGAGGCACTGCAGCCGCCAACCCGGAGGAGGCAGCCATGTGAGCCCGTGTGCATCGCACCAAGGAGACCCCATGACTTCGAAGCAGACCCCCGACCCGAAGCCGGCGAGCCCGGACAAGAACCCGCCGGAGAAGTTTCCGTTTCCCACGTCCGAGAACCACGGCAAGCCACCCGCCGAGCCCGCCAAGCCGACCGAGCAGCCGTCCAGCGAGGAAGCGCTCGACAGCGGCGTGGAAGAGTCCTTTCCGGCGAGCGACCCGGTGTCGGTCACCGTCACGAAGGTCAAGCTGCCATCGGGCGATGCGGACAAGGACAAGAAGCCCGAGGACAGGAAGGCCGACGCCTGAGGCCCCGATGGACCTGCGCCTGAACACCGTCATGGCCCCGGAAACCGCCACCGGCCCGGCCACGCGCCGCGTCGTCACCTGGGACGTGCGTCCGCAGGGCTACTGCAGCGAACACGAGCACGCCACGCGCGCCAACGTTGCGCAGCGCCTGGCGGCGCTCCAGGGCTGGGCGTTCGCGGGCGCCTACGACGCCAGCCAACCGGGGCCGGACCCGCTCTACTTCGTGCCGAGCGACACGCTCACCGACCCGCACCAGGCGCGCGCCATGGGCATCGCCGGCGTGGACGACCTCTTCGGCGGCGTGGTGCCGCATGCCTTCGTCGCCACCAAGGCGATCAGCCATCCGCTCATCGGCCCCGACGCCGTGCGGCCCCTGGGCTGGTCGGCCCGGATCGCGGTGGAGATCGGCGATGCCGCCTTGCCCGGCTTCAGCTGCTTCAGCCTGGACGAGGCGCGCGTTGCGGGGAGGGCGCTGCTCGACATCGGCCGCGTGCGCCTGAAGCCCGTGACGGCGACCGGCGGGCGCGGCCAGCAGGTGGTCGACGGCATCGATGCGCTCGAGCGCTGTCTCGATGCGATGGACGACCGCGCGATCGCCACCGAAGGCCTCGTGCTCGAAACCAACCTGGAACAACCCCAGACCTACAGCGTCGGGCAGCTGATCGTGGCGCAGCGCCTCGTCAGCTACTGCGGCGAGCAGCGCCTCACGCGCGACAACGCCGGGCAGGAGGTCTACGGCGGCTCCGACCTGCTGCTGGTGCGCGGCGACTTCGACGCGCTGCTGGCCCGCGTCGATCCACCGCCGCCGCTGCGCCGCGCGATCGAGCAGGCCCGGCGCTACCACCGCGCGGTGATCGACTGCTACCCCGACTTCTTCGCCTCGCGCGTGAACTACGACGTGGCGCAAGGGCTCGACGGTCGGGGCGACTGGCGCTCGGGCGTGCTGGAGCAATCGTGGCGCGTCGGTGGCGCCACGGGCGCGGAGATCGCGGCGCTCGAAGCCTTCCACCAGGACCCGGCGTGCCAGCGCGTGCACGCGTCCTGCTTCGAGGTGTACGGCGAGGCCGCCCGCGTGCCCGCCGGCGCCATCGTGGCCTACCAGGGCAACGACCCCGAGACCGGGCCGCTGTCCAAATACACGGTGATCGAGACCACCGCCACCCCGCATGCCGACACGCCATAGTTCCATCGACATTCCCGTGGACGGCCATCACATCGAGGGCACGCTGTTCGCTGCGTCCAGCATGGTGCCGGGCGTGCTGCTGGTGCACGGCTGGGACGGCAGCCAGGAGCAGTACCTCAAGCGCGCGCAGGAGATCGCCGCGCTCGGCTGCGTCTGCCTGACCTTCGACCTGCGCGGCCATGCGCGCCATGAAGGGCTGCGCCAGCAGGTGACGCGCGAAGATAACTTGCGCGACGTGCTCGCCGCCTACGACGCGCTGGTGGGCCACCCGACCGTCGACCCCGCGGCCGTCGCCATCGTCGGCAGCAGCTACGGCGGCTACCTGGCCGCGCTCGTCAGCGCGATGCGGCCCGTGCGCTGGCTCGCGCTGCGCGCGCCCGCGCTGTACCGCGACGGCGAGTGGGACACGCCCAAGGGCCTGCTGAGCCGCTCCGACCTCGTGGCCTACCGCCGCACGCTCGTCGGGCCCGACGACAACCGCGCGCTCGCGGCCTGCGCGGCCTTCACCGGCGACGTGCTCATCGTCGAATCGGAAGACGACCAGACCGTGCCGCACCCCGTCATCGAGAACTACCTCGCCGCCTTCAAGCGCGTGCGCTCGGCGACCTACCGCACCTTGTCCGGCGCCGACCACGCGCTGTCGCGCCTGGAATCGCGCCAGGCCTACGGCGCGCTGCTCGTGTCGTGGATCACCGAGATGACGCTGGGCGCCAAGGCGACGTCGACGCTCACCAGGCCGGTGTCGAGCGGCTCGGCCTGAGGCACGCGCCGAAGCTGTAGGCCGCTTCCTTCCCGAACATGCGCGCCAGTCCATCACCATGCGCCGCGTCGCGCGCGCCGAATTCTGACCCCATGGTGACGGAGACAAAGAGATGGACTTCGAAGGCATCTACTGCTTCGATACGGCCACGGTGCGTTTCGCCGTGTACCCCGACGGTCCCGACGGCGCGCGCGTGCTGGCGCAGATTTCGCAAGACGTGCTGCACGATGCGCTCGGCGCGAAGGAAATCGGCGAGCACACGCTGCATGCCTGCAAGCGGCATTTCGACGTGATCTCGGCGGCGGCGGTGGCGCGCTTCCGGGCCGATCCGCACGGGCCCATCGTGCTGGCCTGCGGCGATTTCGCACGGATGCGTGCACCGCGCTGAGACGCGGGTGGCGAGGCGCTGTCGGGCGAAAGTTCTCGCACGGCGCTCGCACCGTGCGACCTGTCGATTTGGTTACAAAAGCGACCTATCTGGACCCGCATTTCGGGGGCGCAACGACCTAGACTGCGCCTCGTTTCCCGAGGAGTTTTCCCATGCCCATGGACTTTCTGGAGCGCATCGAAGACGCGTCGTTCCCGATGGCGGTCCGCGACGAAGCCGACATCCACTGCGCGACGATGCTGGTCGCCGCGCACCTCATCGAAGCCGTGCTGCCACCGGCCGCCAGCGGCACGGGCCCGCGCGTCGCTGTCGTCCTGCTCATCACGCCGCAAGGGCGCGCGGCGCTGCGGCTGCGAAGGGATGCGCTGCAGACCTGAGCTATTGCGCTTTGGTCGGCATACTCAGGCCTTCCAACCAAGGAGCGCGCATGACGATCGCAGGAACGTTTCATCTGGAGCCCGCAGGAGAGTTCATTCCCGTTCAAGGACTCCCTCGGGCGATGCTCTACCGGTTCTCCAATACGGGATCTGACGTACTCCACGTAAACGATATCCCCGTACCAGCAGGCAACAGTCTCGATCTCTGGGCGGCCAAATTCAGGCTGTGGAGTTCCGGTGCCAGCGTGGGCACGAAAGGTACCTTCGAATTGCTCGCCGCGAACTAGTATTCGCGTCACAGTTTTTTCTCCTGAATTCGACGCATCAAATCCATGGGTTTGGCTTTCCAGCCCCCCACAGGTTGATTTGCTTCCGGAGCTGTGCGTACCAGGAGAGATACGGAGTCCTCGTGGCCAGACGCGCGGGCACCCTCGGGCTGGGCATCAATTGGATCTTGAGGATTGAGCCAGCGATACTCCCTCCCATCAAATGATGGAGGCGGAGATGAAGGAAGAAGGACCCGAATGGGCCTCGGCACTTGGTGCCTCTGGACTCGCGTTGCTACTGGTGTCGTTGGGGCTGATAGCCGCCGGGGGCTGGTCTTGGTTCGCGAACTTTCTGGGGTCGGCTGCGCCAGCTTGGGTGCAGGCGGTGGGATCCGTCGCGGCGATTGGTGTGGCAGTTGCCATACCGCTGCGGCAACAGCGGCAGCAAAAGAAGGACGAGGGTCATCGGCACAGGGAATCCCGACTCGCAATCGCGCGTTCTTGCTACCTAGCATGCGACGAGGCTGCTCAAACCATGGGCTATATCGCAGGGAAGCTTCGCGCGAATGTTGGAGCAGCGTTTCGCCTCCGGACGGAGCGGGTCACTGACTTGCTTGCCACCCTGCAAACGCTGGTTGGGAAAGATATCCCGCCCGAGCTTCTTAAAGATTTGCTGACGATTCAGCGTGAGCTTTCGTACACGCATATGGCCTTGAAACAACTATGGGGCGTGAACCTTGTTTCGTCGAAGCGAGCCGCTGCTGCAGAGGCTCGAGAGCAGCGCGTGAACGATGCCCTCAATGCTCTCAAGTTGAGGCATCAACTCTACGAGTGGATTCATAGTGAGACTGGGCCTCGCGTTTCCGCTCCTCCGCTCGATTTCAGTGACATGGGCGAGTAGGTCCATTCCATTGCACTTGTCGCTGGACGCCAGCCGCGTGGCCGCGCTTCTATCCGAAGGGCGCCCGAAGCACACGATGGACGGCAGTGGGATGGGGGAATCCAATGCCTGAGCACAGGGCAAGAGGCTGGCAATTCGTCATCCATTTAGCGGCTCTGAGCGGATCGACGATCGTGAAGGAACTCATCGGACGGTGAACAAGCAGAATGGCTCGGTGCATGCCGAGCCGTCCTTGCGGCGAAGAGTGATACTTCGCCGGATGACGACGATTGCACCTCCCGATGGATACATCCCCGACCCTCCGGGCGAGGATGACGATCGATTTGCGCGAGACTTCAAAAGCTGGCGCGAGTGGAACGTCACTGTCGACTTTCTGACCAATCTTCACTTCGGCGCTGACGAGTCAGAGATATTCGCCTTCAAGAGCGATCCTCCCGACGTGGTCTTTCGCGATGCCCGTTTTGAAGTGAAGGAAATCCTGGATTCAGGACGACGTCGACATGACGAGGTCAAAGCCGCCCGGCTCCGTGCAATGGCCAAAGAGGGACGGGCCCCCGCAGAGACGTACACGGCAGAGGATCTCACGCCCACGGATGCGGGGATTCTCGTGCTTGGAGAACTCAATCGACTTGACCAGAAACGCTATCTGTTTGGGCAGCGCGCAACTATCGATTTGCTCTTCTACATCAATAAGCTGAAGCACTGGTTTGAGGACGGTCCAATGCCTAGCCCGCAGTTGTTTGAGGGCCATGGATGGCGGTCCGTATCTGCGGTTGTCGACACGCAGCAGAGTTTGGTTTTCCACTCTCGATTCGATGCGCCTGCGTTCCTGATCGAGAACATGGGTGTTGTCCGCAAACGCTGGGAATCGCTGTGAAGGTGCCTGAGTTCAGGCGTCTTCTGGACTGACGTTAGAATCCGCGCCTGCTGCGGGTGTAGCTCAATGGTAGAGCTGTTGCTTCCCAAGCAACTGACGAGGGTTCGATTCCCTTCACCCGCTCCAGCCAACATTCCTCGGCGCCCGGCAGCCTCTCAAGCGATGCCGTGTTGCCGCAGCACCTCGGCCTCATCGCCGGTGATCCAGCCGAACACCTTCGCGGTGCCGCCCTCGAGCCGCACCAGATAGACATTGGTGAAGTCGATCACCTTCTGCGCGCCGTCGACCTTGTAGATCGCTCTCCATGCCACGTGGGCGAGCCCGTGCAATTCGTCGATGGCCGAGATGTCCAGGTTGCGCACGTTCATCCGCTGCACGCCGGTGTCGCGGTAATGCTTGAACCCCTTCGCGGACACGCGCCTGAGTTCGTCGTCGTTCTTGCCCGTGAAGACGCCGGCGGGCGAGGCGGCAATGAAGCACGCGGCGTACAGCGCCGCCACGGCCTCGAGGTCGGCTTCGCCGGTCAGCCCCGCATTGAATTCCCGCTCATAGCGGTCGAACAACGCGCGCGTCGCAGATTGGATCGGGTGGGCTTCGGCTCCGTTGAGCATGATGACGGGCGCTCCTTGTCGACGGCGTTTCCGACCGGCTGCCCGTCATGCCATGCCCGTATCAAGGTCGAATTTCGGTGATCTTCGCACCCTGCACCGACGCACCCGCCTCCAGGCCCACATTGGTCATCACGAAAGCGACCACGGGTTGCCGGAAGGTGCTGCTGTCGACGACGCCGTTGGCACCGTAGCGTGCCAGCGCCACCGTCGCGTCGACGCCCACCGTCCAGCCCCGGCTCTGGCGGAACTTGTCCAGCGCCTCCCTGGAGGTGAACACGTAGAACACGGCCTTCGACTGCGCACCGGCCTGGAAGCCGATGGAGCCGGCGGTCGTGCTGTAGTAGCTCTGCGTGCGGCCGCCGCTGCGCAGGGCACCGCGGCCATAGTCGGCGCCGATGCCGAAGCTTCCGCCCACCACGGACGGGAAGACCAGCACGCCCTGCGCGCCAGCGACGAGCGCGCGCGAACCGGCGACGGTGTCATAGAGCCGGGCCAGCGATGCGTCGACCTGGGCGTCGATGGCCGATGCCGACGAGGCCGGGATGTCGTTCGCCGCGCCGGAGGGGCGGGTGACCGTGCAACCGGTCACGGCGAGGCTCGCCGCGATGGCGGCGGCTGCGAGCAGGTGGAAAGGTGCGACGTGCATGGCAAGTCCTCCAGGAAGAAAGGGAAGGGACAGTGAATCGGGGTGAAGGACCTCGCCTGGTCAGACCTTCTCAGGCCTCGACGGGTTGCGAGATGCCGCACAGCGCCTCGGCGGCCGGCTTGACCTTGGGCTCCTTCACCGCGACATCGGCCAGCGCCAGGATGCCCACCAGCCGCTTGTCGCGGTTGACGATGGGCAGGCGCCGGATCTGGTGCTCGGCCATGAGCTGCGCCGCATGATCGACGGCGTCGTCCTCGTAGGCCCAGCGGATGCCGTCCGACATGACGTCGCGCACCTTGGCGTTGCCGTCGTGCCCTTCGGCGATGCCGCGCACGGCAATGTCGCGGTCCGAGATCGCGCCGATCATGCGGTCGTTCTCGCCCACCGGCATCATCCCGAAGTCGCCGTCGCGCATGCGCCTGGCGGCCTCCGCGAGGGTGGCGTCGGGACTGATGACCTCGACATCGCGGGTCATCACAGCGTTGACTTTTCGCATCTGGAATCCTTTGAAGAAAAAGTAAGTTGGGCGGCCTGGTTCATGGCAGGAAAAGGGGTGCGCACGGCACTGATCCGGCGCAGCTACAGGTCTAGTCTTCTGCGCGGCCCAAGGTGTAGGACAACCGCCGAAAAGCCGGTGGTGCAAAGGAAGAACGCGCGCATGCCGCAGCCCCATGTCGCGAAGGGCATGGGGCTCGCCGGGGTTGATGACCGTCGCTGATGCGTGCCCGCCACATCGCCCCCGCGGCGGCTGTGACCAATCGCGGCAATATCGTTACGGCCTGTTGAACGCGACGCCGAAGCCGCGTTGTCGACGCCGCGCGCGCAGCGGGCCGCTTCATCGGACCTCGCCCCGCGCCATGCCCGCGGGCCTTCGAGACAAACGCGATCGCGCGCTGTTCCGCGCGTGCCGACACGCCCAGCCCGTGTCAACCCCCACCGCCGCAACACCTATGTAGGACTTCGCCCGGTCTGCAGCCGAAAAGTAGATGTGAAGTTCGCACATCTTGTTTCTCCCGGAAGCAGGACGGGCCGCGCTTTGGGCGTACCTTTATTGCACCGCAGCACGAAAAATCGAAGGCGCGGACCGAGGGGTCGGGAGGTTGAGTCAAGTCTCTTTCTTCACCAGACGGCATGCCGTTCGCCGGCATGCCGTCGATGTTTCCAAGAGGTGGTTATGCGAGTGTCCAGACCCATTCCTTTTCCGTCGGAACCGGGCCGACCGCGCGCCCCGGGTGCCGGAATTGCCCGGCGCCAGCGGGGCGCCTTCGTTCCGAAGCTGGCGGCCTATGCGCTGCTGGCCTTCGTGCTGTGGCTGATGGTCGCCACGCTGGTCGAGCCGCTGCTGTCCTCGCAGGCCACGCGGGCCGTGCTGCAGGCGCCGGTCGGCATCGTCACCTCGCCGATCAACGGCGTGGTGACGCAGATGGCGGTGCGCACGCGCGATGCGGTGGCGCCCGGCACGCTGGTGGCCACGGTGCGCAACCCGACCGTCAGCCAGGAGATCCTCACCACGCTGACCACGCAGCGCCTGGCCCTGCAGAGCCAGCTGTCGCAGCTGGGCAACCAGTACAGGTCCGACAGCCAGGAGATGCGCTCCATCGGCCAGCAGGCGCAGGTGACCCGCCAGGCCTCGCTGGCGCAGACCTGGGACGCCTGGGAGATCGCACAGCGCCAGCGCGACGTGGCGCACAGCGTGGTGGCCGAGCAGGAGAACAAGGTGCGCACCAACGAAGCGCTGCTCAAAGAAGGCGCCATCAGCGAACAGGTGATGAACGCGTCCGAGGCCCAGCTGAGCACCGCGCGTGCCAATGCAGCGGTGGCCGAGCAGGCCTTCGCGGGACAGGCGCAGACGGTGGCGAGCGCGGGGCAGGGCGCCTTCGTGGGCACCAGCGGCAACAGCCTGTTCCAGACGCTCGCGAGCCGGCGCGAAGCGCTGCGCAACAGCAGCGACCGCGCGCGCCAGGACGGCACCGCGATCGTCAAGCAGCTCACGCAGATCACGCAGCTCGAGGACGAAGAGCGCCGCCGCGTCGACAAGCTCGCCGCCTACGAGGTCAAGGCGAGCCAGCCCGGCATGGTGCACACGGTGCTGGCGCCCGAGGGCGCGTATGTCACGGCAGGCTCCTCGCTGGTGCGCGTGACCGACTGCAGCCGGATCGGCGTCGTCGCCGTGTTTCCCGCGCGGTTGGCCAAGCGGCTGAGCGTCGGCTCCAAGCTCGACGTGAAGGTGGCGCAGAACGTCGACGTGCAGGCGCGCGTCGAGCAGCTGCTGCCCGTGGCCTCCGACGCACTGCAGAGCACGTACAGCGTGCCCTTCCCCTTTGCCGAGCAGGGCTCGATCTATGCGGTGGCGCGCATCGAGGCGCCCGAACCGCCGCCCTCGGAAGACGGCAGCCGCCAGACCCTGTGCGTGCCGGGCAAGGTGGTCTCGGCCAGCCTCGCCAAGGCGTGAGAAAGCATGTCGCGCAGCCCACCGAGAACGCCATGTCGATCCCTTTCTCTTTCCGTGCCGTGGCACGGTGCGCCGCCGCATCGATGGCGCTTGCCGGCGTCGCTGCTGTTGCCGCGCCTTCGCCTTCACCCGGCGCCACGCAAAAGGCCCTTGCGCGCGAGAGCTGCGACGGCCTGCGCCGCGCCGTCGCGCACGACCAGGGCGGCGCGACGTCGGGACCGCTGTTCCTGACCAGCTACCGCCCGGCGAACGCACAGGGCGAGCCGCCGTTCGAGCCCGCGCTGGCGGGCGCTGGCTTCACCTACGACAACGCGCTGGCCGGCATCGCGCTGCTGGCGTGCGGCGAGCGCGCCGCGGCCCGGCGCATCGGCGACGCCGTGGTGCGGGCGGTGGCGCACGACCAGACGATGCCCGACGGGCGCGTGCGCAATGCCTACCGCGCGGGCCCGGTCACCGAGGAAAAGCCCGCGCTGCCCGGTCGCTGGGACGCGGGGCGCGAGCAGTGGATCGCCGATGCCTACCAGGTCAGCACCGCCACCGGCAACGTGGCCTGGGCCGCGTTGCTGCTGCTGAACCTGCACCAGGCCGAACCCACGCCCGCCTACCTGGCGACCGCGCGACGGCTGCTGGCCTGGACCGAGCAGAACACGCGCGCCCGGAACGGCCCCGACGGCTACAACGGCGGGCGCCACGGCTGGGACCACGCGCAGCGCGCGCAGACCTGGAAGTCGACCGAGCACAACCTGGACATCGCCATGGCGGCGGCGTGGACCGCACGCGCGGTGCGCGCCGACGGCCAGCCCGACGCGGCGGAGCAAAGGCAGGCGCGCACCGCGCTCGACTTCGTGCGCCGCATGTGGAACCCGTCGGAGCAGCGCTTTCACATCGGCACCAAGGAAGATGGCGCCACGATCTCCACCGAAGGCTCCGGCCTCGATGCGCAGCTGTGGCCTTTGCTCGCGGCGCCCGAAGGCTCCTGCGCCTGGGTGCGCAGCCTCGACTGGGTCGAGAAGCACCACCGCGTCGGCGCGGGCTACGGCTTCTCGCGCGAGCCCGACGGCATCTGGACCGAAGGCAGCGCGCAGGCGGCCGCCACGCTGGTGGCCCGCAAGGGCGCGGCGCCCGAGGCGCTGTGGCAGCTGCTGGCCTCGCAGCGCGCCGGCAACGGCCTGTACTACGCCACGCCGAGCGCGCGCATTGCTACCGGCCTGGCCATCGGCCCCGATTCGACCGGTGCCGATTTCTTCTACTACCGCTGGCCGCACCTGGGCGCGACCGCCTGGATCGCCCTGGCCGCCACGGGTTTCAACCCCTTCACCGGCAAGACCGCCGCATCGGAAGCCCCCTCATGTCCAGCCTGATCGCCACACCGGAATTCCAGCTCAACGCCCTGGTCGGGGGGCTCGCCTTGCTCCTCATGACCTGGGCCAGGGTCGAGCGCATCACCCACCGCGTGCTGTTCGGCGCGCTCACCGCGTTGCTGCTGCTGCGCTACGCCGTCTGGCGCGTGGTCGCCACGATGCCGCCCTCCGACTTGGGCTTCGAAACCCTGTTCGCCTGGGTGTTCCTGGGCTTCGAGCTCACGGCCATCGTCTACACGCTGATGTCGATCCACATGCTCATGCGGCGCCGCGACAACCGCGCGCAGGCCGACCGGGGCGAGGCCGCGTTGCGCGAACGCCATGCGCGCGGCGAGGACGTGCCGGCCGTCGATGTCTTCATCTGCACCTACAACGAAGAGCTGGCCGTGCTCGAGAAAACCATCATCGCCGCGCAGGCCATCGACTACCCGCGGCTGAACGTCTGGGTGCTCGACGACACGCGGCGCGACTGGCTGCGCGCGTACTGCGAGCGCCGCGGCGTGCATTACGCGCGGCGACCCGACAACCGCCACGCCAAGGCCGGCAACCTCAACAACGGCCTGCGCCTGTCCGCGGGCGTGACCGACGCGCCGTTCATCCTCGTGCTCGACGCCGACTTCGCGCCGCAGCGCCAGATCGTCTACCGCATGCTCGGCCTGTTCGAGGACCGCCGCGTGGGGCTGGTGCAGACGCCGCAGTTCTATTACAACGCCGACCCCATCCAGCACAACCTGCGCGCCACCGACAGCTGGGTCGACGAGCAGCGCGTGTTCTTCGACGTGCTGCAGCCCGCCAAGGACGCGGTCGATTCGGCGTTCTGCGTGGGCACCTCGTTCATCGTGCGGCGCGACGCGATCACCGAGGCCGGCGGGTTCCCGGTGGGCAGCGTGTGCGAAGACATCCACACCACCTACCTGCTGCTGCGCCACGGCCGCATCACGCGCTGGCTGGGCGAGCGGCTGTCCAACGGGCTGTCGGCCGAGAGCATCATCGACTACATCAACCAGCGCAGCCGCTGGTGCCTGGGCACGGTGCAGCTCGCGCTGCTGCCCGACGGGCCCCTGCGCGGCCCGGGCTACAGCCTGTCGGCGCGGCTGCACTTCCTGCACGGGTTGCTGCATTGGCTGGGCAAGCCCTTCATGGTGCTGGTGCTGCTGGCGCCGGCGCTGTACTGGTATGCCGGCGTCTCGGCCTTCCATGCCACGCCGCAGGCCTTTGCGGCCTACGGCCTGCCGTCGCTCGTGATGTTCTGGGCCTACAGCTACTGGATCAGCCAGCGCCGCTGCCTGCCCGTGTTCAGCGAGGTGAGCCAGCTGGTGGCGGCGATGGCCGTGAGCGGCACGCTGGCGCGCGCGATGCTGAAGCCCTTCGGCCATCCGTTCAAGGTGACGGCCAAGGGGCTGGACCGCTCGCGCACGGTGGTGCACTGGAAGCTGGTGGCCGTCTTCGGCGGCCTGCTGGTGGCGCTGCAGGGGGCGGCCGCGATGGCGGCCCTGGGCGGCGAGGCGCTGACGCCGGGCGACCAGCTCAACCTCGTATGGACCGGCATCGCGCTGGTGCTGTGCCTGAGTGCGCTCATGGCCTGCGTCGACCTGCCGCGCCCGCAGCAGGAAGAGCGCTTTCCCTGGCGTGCGCGGGCACGGGTGCGCACGGCGGCGGGCGAGGGCGAGTCGCGCTTCGTCAACATCGCGGCCGACGGCGCGCTGCTCGAAGGCCGGGGGCCGCTCAAGCGCCTGCGCGTCGGGCAGCCGCTGGAGGTGCATGTCGAGCCTGTGGGCTGGCTGCCGGCCCACCTCGCCGCGCGCGGCAGGGCGGGCGCCGAGCTGAAGTTCGCCGCCACCGAGGCGCAGCGCGAAGACCTCGTGCGCCATGTCTTCAACGTGCCGCCGAGCCACGTGGCCGTGCAGGTGCGGCCCTGGCAGGCGGCGTCGGCGCTGTTCGCGAGTGCGGGCATGCGCGCACCGGGCGCGGGCTTTGCGCGGCTGTCGCTGCGCCTGCTCTTCGCGGTGCTGGCGGTGTGCATCGTGCTGGTGACGACCGGGTGCAACCTCACGCCGCAGCTCAAGGACCCCGACCTGACGGTGCCTTCGCAATGGCCTGCGGGCACGACGGCACCGGGCGCGCAGCCCGTGGACTGGCGCAGCTTCGTGCAGGACGAGGAGCTGCGCGGCCTGATCGCCACCGCGCTCGAGCAGAACCGCGACCTGCGCGCCTATGCCGCGAAGGCCCGCGAGGCGCGCGCGAACTATGCGGGCAACCGCGCTTCGCTCTTCCCGGCGCTGGGCCTGTCGGCGCATGCCCAGCGCGCGCAGACCACGCCGCAGGGCTCGCTCAGCCCGGTCGGCAACCTGCCGTCGGACGGGCGCGTGTCCAACAGCTTCGACGTGCAGGCGGGCGTGATGTCGTACGAGCTCGATTTCTTCGGCCGGCAGCAGAGCACCGCGCAACAAAGCGGCGCGCTCGCCGAGGCCGGCGACAAGGACCACGCCGCCGCGCGCATGAACCTCGTGGGCGAGGTGTCGAACGCCTACCTCACGCTGCGTGCCGACCGTGCCCTGCTCGCGCTGGCCGAGTCCAACGAGGCCGCGCTGAACGCCAATGCCGACACGATCGGTCGCGCCCGCGCCGTGGGCGGCGCCGCGCAGCTCGACGTGTACCGGGTGCAGTCGCTGCTGCAGACCGCGCGCGTGCGGCAGGAGGAATACCGCATGCGTGTCGCGCAGGACCTGCAGTGGCTCAACGTGCTGGTCGGGCGCCCCGTGCCGCCCGAGACGGGCAGCGCGCAGCCCTGGCCCGAGCGTTCCACGGCGCAGGTCGCGGCCGGCCTGCCGTCGAGCCTGCTGCAGCGGCGGCCCGACCTGCTCGCGGCCTATGCACGCGTCGAGGCCGCCAACGCCGGCGTGGGCGCGGCCAAGGCCGCGATGCTGCCGACCATTTCGCTCACGGCGCTGGCCGGCGGCGTCAGCAAGGAGCTGTCGACCCTGCTCAGCAGCGGCAACAGCAGCTGGGCCGGCGTGCTGGGCGTGTCGCTGCCGATCTTCGACTGGGGCCGCCGGTCGGCCAACGTGAGCGCCAGCGAAGAGCGGCTGGCCGCCGCGATGGCCGGCTACGAATCGGCGGCGCAGGTCGCCTTTCGCGAGGTGGCCCATGCGCTGATCGCCAGCGACCACCTGCAGCCGCAGCTGGAGGCCCAACAGGCGCGCGTGCAGGTGCTCGAGAAGGTGGCCGGCATCTCGCGCACGCGTTTTCGCAGCGGCATGGAAGACTACTTCTCCAGCCAGGATGCGCAGCGCGAGCTGTATACCGGGCAGCAGCAGCTGATCGAACTGCAGCTCAAGGCGGCGGTGAACACCGTGAACCTGTACAAGGCCCTGGGCGGGGGCTGGGGCAGCGCGTAGCGCGGGGCGTTGGCGGAGGGCCGACCCGGCCGCGTGCGTGCGACCGGCGATTCAGTTCACTGCACCTCGTCGCACCACACCCTGAACCCATCCAGTTCGTTGGGCCCGAAGGTGTTGGACAGCGCGACGTCGCTGGCGTCGCGCCCTTGCGCGATCAGCACGCGGCCGATGCGGGGCACGTTGTTGCGCGCGTCGAAGGTGTACCAGCGGTCGCCCAGGAAGGCCTCGAACCAGCCCGCGAAGTCCATCGTGCCGTGCGGCGGCGGCGTGCCGACATCGCCGAGGTAGCCGCTGCAATAGCGGGCCGGAATGTTCAGGCAGCGGCACAGCGTGATGGCCAGGTGCGCATAGTCGCGGCACACGCCTTGCCCTTCCTTGAAGGCTTCGAACGCCGAGCGGGTGCGCCGCGCATGCGGGTAGCCGAACTCGATGTGCTGGTGCACGAAGTCGCATACCGCCTGCACGCGGCCCCAGCCGGTCGGGCCGTTGCCGAAGCGCTGCCAGGCGAAGTCGGACAGCAGGTCGGTTTCGCAGTACCGGCTGCCCAGCAGGTAGAGCAGGGTGGACTCGGGCAGGCACTCCACCGGCACCTGCGGCGCCGAGGGCACGACGATGTCGGGTGCGCCGCTGTCGTGGACCACGGTGTCCGTGCTCAGCACGAAGCGGCCCGCGGGGGCGACCAGGCGTGTGCACCAGTTCCCGAACAGGTCGCGGTACGCGGTGGTGGGAACGGCCGGTTTCGTGAGCAGGTGGTCCGGACGCAGGAGGTCCGAGGCCCGCGAGTAGTGAATGCTGAGGGCCAGGATCATCGGCGTCGGCCGGGGAAACTGGTAGGCGATCTCGAAACCGAGCTGGATGTTCATCGGCCCATGATGCGCCTTCATTTGCGGGCGCGCTGGAATTCGCGGTGCGATGCCAGCGCGCGGCGGCTTTCAGGGGGCGTCGGCGGACCCCGATGTGGCGTGGCGCTGCTCGGCATAGGCCTTCAGCGACAGCATGGTCCGGGGCAGTCCGTGCCGAACCTGCTTGGCGACGCCCGGCCCGAACAGGAAGGCCAGGGCGCCGGTGAACCACACGCGGTGCACCACGTCCGAGCCGCTGTCCGTTGCAGACACCGTGTGCTTGAAGTGCATGCGGAACAGGGGGATGTAGCCCTGCGCGGTGAACGACTGGCCCTCGGAGCGCTCCGTGACGACCATCGGAACGCCCATGCCTTTTTGCGGAACGATCCGGCCCTTGGTGCCCACGGCGAAGGGGCCGTCGAGCCGGGCCTGCTTGGTGTCCGGGTCCCACAGGTGCCATCGGTCGACCTCGCTCCAGATGCGGTCGATGACCCGGGGCGGGACGGCGATGTGGATGCGTTCTTCGATGTACATGGGAGGAGGGGTTGAAGGGATCGTGGAGCCTAACGCACGCGGCGCGCCTCGCCTTGCGCCTCCAGTCGTCAGCGCTCCTTGCGCAGGATGGCTTCCAGCGCCTCCATGGCTTGCGATGCCGAGGGGCTCAGGTAGCCGCCGGCGCGCCGCACGATGCCCACGCGACGGGTCGATCGCCATCCGCCGACGGGGCTGACCGGCACGAACTGCGCCGCGACCGGGGGCTCTTTCAGCACCGAACGCGGCACCGGCATCAAGGCGCCCAGCGAGCGCACCAACGCCAGCTCGCGCTGGGATGAACGCGAGGTGCCCACCGGCTCGGGCGGGTCGAGCCGGTGTGCGCGGAAGTTCGCTTCGAACTCGGTGTGCGTCGAGGTGCCGGGCGCCATGACGATCCACCGCGCCTGCGCGAGCTGGTCCCAGCCCACCTCGCGCCGGGTGCGTGCCAGCGGATGGCCGATCGGCGCCATGGGCAGCAGGGGGTCGTCCCGCAGGCCTTCCCACGCCAGCGCGGCCGCCGGCTTCTTGTGCAGGCCGGTCAGGGCGAACTCCAGCTCGCCCATGGCGACGGCCCGCGTGAGCGAGTCGGAGTTGCCACCCGACAGGTCCACGCGGATCCCGCGCTCGATGAGCGCGGCCACCACCGGCAGCACCCAGCGGTCGGGAATGCCGTCGCCGACACCGCAGCGCAGCACGCCGGCGCGCGCCTGCCGCAGGTCGCGCAGTTCCGCATGCAGGTCGGCGGCGTCCAGGTCGATGCGCTGCGCCCGCTTCAGGAAGGCCTGGCCCAGCTCGGTGGGGCGCATGCCCCGGGCCAGCCGTTCGAACAGCTTGACCTTGGTGGCGCGCTCGAGCCGCGTCACGGCCTTGCTCAGGGTGCCCGGTGAAATGCCGAGGCAGGCCGAGGCATGGCTCAGCCCGCCTTCGCGCGCGATCACCACGGCCAGATGGAGGTCATTCAAGTTCATGGTTTTCCAAAGTGGAAAAGGTCGCCACGGAATGTAGGTTGCTGCGCGCCGGGCGGCAACCTATCGTTCAGCCCGGACATCACCAGGAGACACACCCCTCATGCTTCGCAGTTCTTTCTTCCTGGGCGCCCTGTGCGCCGTGTGGGCCCTGGGGACTGCCTCGGCCTGCGCACAAGCGGCCTATCCTTCGCGCCCCATCACGCTGGTGGTTCCGTTCGCCGCGGGCAGCGGCACCGACATCGGCGCGCGCGTGCTGGCCAAGGACCTGACGGACATCCTGAAGACGCCCGTCATCGTCGACAACAAGCAGGGCGCCAACGGCGCGCTGGGAACGGCGGCGGCCGCGCGCGCGAAGCCCGACGGGTACACATTGCTGATCGGCTCGGCCACGACCAACGCCGTCAATTTCTCGTTCTTCCCGGCCAGGCTCGGCTATGAACCCGGGTCGTTCGAGATGGTGGCGGGCCTGGGCACCAGCCCGATCTCGCTGTACGTCGCGGCCAGCGCCAAGTGGCGCAACCTGGCCGACCTGATGGCCTACGGCAAGGCCCATCCGAACGCGCTCAGGTGCGGCAGCGGCAACGCGGTGACGCAGGTGGCCTGCGAGATCTTTCGCAAGTCGGCGGGCATCGACGCCGTCACGGTTCCCTACAAGTCGAACCCGCAATCGCTGGCGGACCTGGCCGGCGGGCACATCGACTTCGCGTTCTCCGACGCGTCGGTGGCCAAGGTCTTCATCGACGGGAACAAGCTGAAGCCGCTGGCCGTGGCCGCCGCGCGACGCTATCCGGCCACGCCGGACGTCGGCACCTTCCGCGAACAAGGCATTGCCGATTTCGAGATCACCGGATGGACCGCCGTGTTCGTGCCCGCGGGCACGCCCGCGCCCATCGTCGAGACGCTGCATGCGGCCATTCGCAAGTCGTCGGCATCGCCCGAGTCGGTGCAACTGCGCGCCAGCAGCGGAACGCAGCCGCTGGCGTTCAATCTCGAAGAGGGCCGCCGCTTCGCCCGGGAAGAAATCGCCCGCTGGGCGCGCTATGTGAAGAACAGTGGCGTCAAGCCGGAGTGACGCGATGACATCGACCCCCACACCCCTGGCCGGCTTGCGCGTCATCGACTGGACCCACGTGCTGGCCGGCCCCTTCGCCGGCTACCAGCTCGGCCTGCTCGGCGCCGAGGTGATCCGCATCGAGCGCGCCGACGGCGACGACATGATTCGCGCCAAGGGCCTGGACGCCGAACTGACCGCCCTCGGACTGGGCGAGACCTTCGTGACGCAGGGCGCGGGCAAGCGCTCGCTGGCCATCGACGCGCGCGACCCGCGGGCCAAAGAGGCGCTGAGCGAACTGATCGGCAGCGCGGATGTGCTGCTGGAGAACTTCCGGCCCGGCAAGCTGGCGGCGCTCGGCTTCGATCCGCAGCAACTGATCGCGCGCCATCCGCAGCTGGTCGTCTGCTCGATCACCGGCTTCGGCCCTGCATCGGACCGGCGCGCCTACGACCACGTGATCCAGGCCGCGAGCGGGCTGATGGCAGCCAACGCCGACCGCGACGGCAAGCCGCAGCGGGTGGGTTTTCCGCTCGTCGACTACGCCGTGGGCCAGCAGGCCGCGCTGGCGGTGATGAGCGCGCTCTACCGGCGCGACCGGTCGAACGGCGAGGTGCGCGTGCGCGGCGAATGGCTCCAGGTGTCGATGATGGGCGCGGCGCTCACGCTGATGGCGCCCACCTACGCGGGGCCGCTGGTCAGCGGCATGGAGATGCCGCGCAGCGCATCGACCGCGTTTTCCGGCAGCCCGCTGTCGGGCACTTTCGAGGTGGCCGACGGCCAGCTGGCCATCGTCTGCAATGCGGCCGACCAGGCGAGGGGGCTGCTGAACGCGCTGCGCGAAACCGGTACGGACGCCTCGCTGCTGTCGTCACTGCACGAAGCCGCCGAGTTGCGCGACGTGCCGCGCGCGCAGGCGCTGCTGGGCCAGGCGCTGGGTGGAAGGAGCACGGCCGAATGGGATGCGCTGCTGACCCGCCACGGCGTGCCCGCCACGCCGGTGATGCGCCCCGCACAGGCGGCGGCACAGATGGCGCGCGACTGGCCGCACGTGGAGCTTCCGTTGCCGAACGGCGCGCGACGGGTGCCGGTGCCAGGCATCGGTTTCACGTCCAGCGAGCCGCTGACGCCTTCGCTGCGCGCGCCGGTGCGTCGCGGCGCGGACACGCGCCGCCTCCTGGCCGAAGCCGGGCTGGAGGCGCCGACCATCGCGGCCATGCTCGCCGACGGTGCGGCGAGCGAGCCCTCGGACTGAGCGTTGCGGTGGTCCCGCCGGTGCTGCGGCGCGTCCCGATTCGCCGCCGAAAGTGTGGCGAAAACGCCGAGAAAAATATTTCTCCAGGTTTTTCAGCGTCGCTGCCTGTTTCGCAGGCACCGTGTTGCAGGCCCCGCCAGGCAAGGGTTTCGCGCGCTGCGCACACGGTTTTCCACAACATTGTCCCCATCGGGATTGGAAAACCCGTCACTTCGATGTGCTAAGGCGCGAACCGGGCAGGGGCAGCCGCAGCCAGACGGTGGTGCCGGCACCGGGGGTGCTGTCCGCGCCCAGGGTGCCGTTGTGTTTCTGGACCACCGCGCGCACGACGGAAAAGCCCAGGCCCATGCGCCGTGTGCCCGTGCCCTTGGTCTCGCCGGAGGCGGCTTCCGGCGCGGTGGGGGCGCGCCGGCCGCGCGGTGCATGGAGCAGGGCGTCGAGCTGTCCGGGCGTCATGCCCGAGCCCTGGTCGCTGACGGAAATCCGGACGCTGGCCGCGTCCACGCCAGGTTCGATGGCCATGCCCAATTCCACGCGACGGCCGGACGGGCTGTGGCGGATGGCGTTGTTCAGCAGGTTGACGATGGCGCGGGTCAGCAAGGCCCCGTCGGCGCGCAGGATCGTGTCGCCGGCGGCGTCGTCGATGCGCGCTTCGACGCGCACGCCGTGGGCCTGCGCGTAGTGCCACACCTGGTCTCTGGCATCGAGCAGCACGGCGCCGACGTGCGTGTCCGCAAAGCGGTAGTCGTCCGATTCGGCCAGCGCGAAATCCATGAAGCCCTCGGCCATCGCCAGGGTGCGCTCGGCTTCGCGGCCGATGGCCGAACGCATGTCGGCATCGGCCGTGGGATGCATCGACAGGATGCTGAGGATCGTGACCTGCGGGCTGCGCAGGTCGTGCGACAGGAACTGGCGCCACTCGTCGCGCTGGCGCTGCGCTTCGCGCTCGGCCGTGAGCTCGGGCAGCATCACGACCCAGCCCCGGTCTTCGGGCGCGTCGCCGCTGAAGGCCGCGGCCTCCAGGCGGAACACGCGCGCGTCGGGGGTCGCGTACTCGCCGTGCAGCCGGTCGGTCCAGTGGGCGGCGTCCGTGCGGGCCGGCGTGCCGCTGGCGGGCGGCACGGCCAGCGGCGCGATCAGCTCGGGCAGGCGCGCGCCGCGCAGCGCAGGCGGTGCCATGCCATCGTCCTCGTGCGATGGCATGGCACCGGCGCCCAGCAGCCGGAAGGCCGCCGCGTTGCCTGACCCGATGCGCCCCTCTTCGTCGCAGATCAGCATGGCCACGGGCATCGCCTGCATGGCCTTGTCCATGAGTTGCTGCATGCGCCGCAGGCGTGCAATGGCGCGGTCGAGCGCCTGCTTGGGATGCTCCGCCGGATCGGCAGGCGCCGGCGAGCGGGCCGGCATGACTTCGAAGGTGCCGCCGGGGAGGGCGTCGAGCACCTGTGCGCGCTTGCGCAGGTAGACGAACTGCGATTCGAGACGGCGCCAGCTCCACAGCAGGTAGAGGATGGCCAGGCCGAGCATCGGCGCCACAGGCGGCAGCCAGTGGTGCCACGCCAGCATGGCGACGCCGCTGATCAGCAGGCACGCGCTCGCGAGGCCGGCGGCGATCGGCAGCGCGTGCCGGCCCCGACGGAGCAGCAGCCACAGCGCGAGCCACAGCGGCACCACGGTCCAGGCCGCGTGCCACAGCGGGGGCGACACGCTCACATTGCGTCCGTGCATCAGGTTGTCGATGGCATTGGCATGCACCTCCACGCCGGGCAGCACGCCGCGGATGCCGGCGTTGGGCGTGAGCGTCTGGTCGCCGAGGCCGGGCGCGGTGGCGCCCACGAGCAGCAGCTTGTCGCGCAGCAGCTCGGCGGGCACTTCGCCGCGCAGCACGCTCACGTAGGGCACGGTGCGGTAGCTGCCGCGCGGGCCGGCGAACAGCAGGCGCAGCGGGCTCTGGCGCAACCAGTCGACCGGCGTCGCCTCGGGGTCGACCACGGCCGGCGGGACGCGCTGCGCCATCAGCGCGCCCACGTAGGGCTGCAGCTGGTTCGGATAGCCCTCGAGCAGGTACAGCGTGCGCGCCACGCCGTCGGTGTCGGGCGCGAGGCCGGCATGCCCCACGCCGCGGGCTTGGGCGGCAAAGTCCGGCAGCGGTGGCAGGAAGCCCGGCCATTCGTGGCTCGTGAAAGCCAGGGGGCTCGCATGCAGCAGCGGCAGGTACACGGGCAGCAGGCCCATGGCCCGCGCCAGGTGCGCGTCTTCGCGTGGGTCGGCGCTCGGCTCGGTCAGAAAGAGGTCGAGCAGCACCGCGCGCGGTGCCGCCGGCGCGAGCCGTTCGAGCAGGCGCGCGTGGGTCGCGCGGCTCCAGGGCCAGCGCCCGAGTTCGCGCAGGCTGTGCTCGTCGATGGCGATGATCAGGATGTCGGCCGACGCCCGGTGCGAGGCCAGGATCAGCAGGCGGTCGTGGATGTACGCATCCATCTGCAGCAGGCCCGGGCGGTGCGCCAGGCCGAGCATGGCCAGCGGCAGCAGCAGCGCCATCAGCAGGCGTTCGACGACGAGGCGCATGCGCGTGGCCCCGCTTCAGCGCGCCGGAATGTCGAAGCTTCCGCCGAAACCGGTCGCTGCGGATGCCGCACCGTCGGGGGTGGCTTGGCGTGCACGCCAGTGGTAGCGCCCGCCGAGCGCGAAGGGGCCGACCGTCATGCCGGTGGCATAGACCGCGGGCTCGTTGACCAGCAACACGGCGAAGTCGGGGCTGCGCGCGAGTTCGAAGGTGTAGCGCTGGCCCGCGATGCCCGGCCAGCGGACCTCCACGCGCCCGTCGGGCAGTGCGGTCGACGTGCTCTGGCCGCCCGCGCCGCCTTCGACCGTGGGCAGGTAGACCGTGCCGTCGCCCGGCAGCCCTTCGAGCCGGGCGGCATCGAAGGCCGTGAGCCGCAGCTGGTACAGGCCCGATGGCAGTTCCGCCGGCACCGTGAAGGAAGGTCCCGGGCCGCGTTGTTCGTACACCGGCAGCAGGAAGCGCTCGTCGCGCGCCAATTGCAGGCGGTAGGTTTGCGCGCCCGCAACGGGCGTGAAGCGGAACGTGCGGTCGTTGCGCGCCGTCGTTTCGGGCACCAGCTGGGGCGCCGGCAGCAGGCCCTGCGCTTGCGACGGGCCGCTCTCCAGCAGCACCGCGCCGCGGCCTTCGCGCAGCACGAGCGGCGGTTCGGACTGTGCGGTGCGCTGCACCACCACTTCGCCCGAAATCACTTCGCCGGTCAGCACGCCGTCTTCGTCGCGCACGCGAAAGTGCGTGCCCCGCACGCCCAGGCCCATCGACCGCGCGCGGATCTCGAACTGCTGGTTCGGCTGCTGCTTGTGCACCTGCGATTCGACGCGGCCTTCGATGAGCCGCAGCCGCACGGTATTGGCGTCGATGGCCAGCACCTCGAGCGCGCTGCGCGAGGGCAGCACGACGCGGCTGCCGCCCGCCACCCCGAGGGTCACGAAGGCATCGGTGCCGGTGATGAGCGTGTCGCCGGCCTGGATCGGCAGGCCGGGCGTGAGAACCTGTTCAGGCACACCCGCGCGTTTGCGCGAGGCCCGGCCTTCGACCGCGGTGACCACCGCCGCGCCCTCGGGCACGAGCCGGCCGTCGGCAAAGTACAGCACCGTGCCCGGTTGCAACAGGCGGGGCTCGCCCACCTGGTTGCGCTGCTGCACTTCGGGCCAGCGCAGCGGCGTGTCCAGCTGCTGGCCCGAGATGCCCCACAGGGTTTCGCCGGGCTTCACCACATGCGGCGACTGCGCGCCCGCCGCCGTGGCGACGAGCAGCGCGGCGCAGGCCAGGAGGCGGTGCGGGCGGAACGGGGTTTGGTGCGTCGTCGCCATCAGGAATCCGCCTGCGGTGCGTGTTGCGTGGCCTCGAGCCGGTAGCCGCGGCCGTACACCGTGCGCAGGCTCAGTCCGCTTTCGGCTTCGAGGCCGAGCTTGCTGCGCAGCCGGTAGATGTGGCTGTCCAGCGTGCGCGAAGGCAGTTCTTCGTTGCTGTAGCCGGCGCTTTCGAGCAGATGCGCGCGCGACACCGTGTCGCCCATGTGCTGGAACAGCGTCAGCGCGAGCTTGAATTCGCGGTCGGTGAGGGCATGCCGCTGCGGCGCGGCGTCGTCGCCCGGGGCCGGGTGGATCAGCACGCTTTGCGACACCCGTTCGAACTCCCAGCGGCCGAAGCGCTCGCCGTCGGACGGCGCGAGCGGCACGCGCCGGGCCATCAGGCGCTGCACGCGGGCGCGCAGTTCGAGCGGTCGGAAAGGTTTGACGATGTAGTCGTCGGCGCCGAGGTTCAGTGCCTGCACCACGTCGTGCTCGGAAGCGCGCGAACTCAGCATGAGCACCGGCACCTTGTCGGTCTGCCACTTGCGCAGCCACTGCAGCAATTCGACGCCGGCCAGGCCGGGCACGTTCCAGTCGAGCACCAGCAGATCGAAGCTTTCGCGCCGCAGTGCCTGTTGCAAGGTCGACCCGTTCGAAAACGTGATGCAGGTCACATTCGTCTCGCCAATTGTTAACAGCTGCTCGAGTGTCCGCACGAGATGCGAGAGCTGGTTCGGGTCGTCTTCAAGGATGGCGATGCGCATGGACTCCAGGGGTGGCGGCGGCAATTTTGACAGTGAATCCACACCCGAAATCTGACGAATTCCGTAGCGTGAACGTTAGCAACATTGTTGGCGATGGTTATGAAGTAGTAAAGAAATTCACAAATGCAGCCTAAAGCTGGCTGCAAATCTGACCAAACCTCACGCCAGCCCTTCGGCCCTCGAAGGCCGTCGACATCATCCGCCCCCTGTAGCGCCACCCGGCGCTCCGATCACTCCACATCTCCGGTCATCTCCGCTCGCCATGTCGCGATCCTGCGGGGTACAGCCGGCTTGCATCCGAGGAACAGGGGAAATGAACAAGTCTTATCGATCCATCTGGAATGAGGCGCTGGGCGCTTGGGTTGCCGCGTCGGAAATTGCTTCGGCTCGAGGCAAGAAGAGCCGCAGCGCGCAACGCCAACTCGCGGCGCTGGGTCTGGGCATGCTCCTGTTGGGCGGGCCGGCGCTCGCGCAGGTCGGGATCGGGACGCCGAACCCGGACCCCAGTGCCTGGCTGACGATCGGTGCGGAGCCGGGCCCGGGCGTACCGAACAAGGGCGTGCTGATGCCGCGCGTGGCATTGGCCGACGCATCGACCTGGGGCCTCGCCGCGCCCACGCCGGTGGAAGGCATGGTCGTCTTCAACACCACGGCAGGCACCTCGGCCAACGGCCTCGGCGTCGGGCTGATGACCTGGAAGAACGGTCGTTGGGTGAATGTCGACGAGACACCGTACCTGCATGTGAACTCGACGGCTGTCGGCAATTCGACCCAGGCCAACTCGGGCGCCATCGGCGTCAACAGCGTGGCGATCGGCCCCGATGCGAAGGCGCTCGCGAACGACACCGTGGCCATGGGCAACGGCGCCGAGGCGCACAAGCTCGGCGACATCGCCATCGGCCGGGCTGCGATAGCAAGCGGCGGCGACCGCCTGACCGGACCGACCGAGAACTGGAGTTCCGTGGCGATCGGCACCTATGCCTCCGCCACCGAAGGCAACTCCGTGGCCCTGGGGGGCTCGGCGAAGGCCGAAGGACGCGGCACGGCGCTGGGTTCGCGCGCCGAAGCCGGCTACGACACCGTCGCGATCGGCACGTTCGCGGGCACGGGCCGCCCCGCCAAGGCCGACCCCAACGATTTCAGCAACTCGCTCAACACCTTTGTCGGCAGCGGCTCGGGTGCGAGCGGCAATGGCGCCCGCAATTCCTACGTTGGCAACCAGGCGGGCCTTGTGGTGCAGGGCGACGAGAACGCCGGCATGGGCTACGGCGCGGGCGGACTGTCGAGCGGCAACCGCAACGTCGCGGTGGGCCAGCGCGCCGGCCAGTTCGTGACGGGCGACCAGAACATCAACCAGGGCACGATGGCGGGCTTGCAGTCCAAGGGCAGCAACAACATCGCGCTCGGCACCCTCGCCAGCGCCAACCTGGCGCTGGCCTCGCAGGACCCGAACGCCCCGATCTCCCAGGCCGCCGTGCAGGCGGCGAACCTGGCGGCGCAGACCGAGTACATGGGCTTTCTGGCCAAGCGCGGCGTGACGGAGGCCGGCCTGGCCGACGGCACCTACACCCTGGACGCCAGCGGCAACGTCATCGAGGCCAGCAGCGGCAACGTGCTGGTCACCGCCGCCGAGCTGCAGACCTCGGTCACCCAGGCATTCCAGCGCAACGGCGTGGCCGGCATCGACGCCAGCCGCACGACGGCCATCGGCCACCTGTCGCGCGCCACCGGCGACGACGCCGTGGCGCTGGGCTCGTCGGCGGTCGCCGGCGACAAGGCCGCCGTGGCCATCGGCACGGCGAGCAAGGCGTTCGGTGTGTCCAGCGTGGCGGTGGGCGACAACGCCTTTGCGAAGGGCGAAGCCTCCATTGCCATGGGCAAGGGTGCCCAGGCCAACGGCACGCAGTCGATCAGCATCGGCACGGGCAACGTCGTCAACGGCAACAACAGCGGCGCCATCGGCGATCCGAGCACGATCGACGGCGCCAACAGCTACAGCGTGGGCAACAACAACACGCTGGGTGCTGCGGCGAACAACACCTTCGTGCTGGGCAACAACGTCAACGTCAACGTGGCCAACGCGACTGCGCTGGGCGACTCGACCAGCGTGACGGTGGCTGACGGCGCGGCGCTGGGCAGCAAGTCGGTGGCGAGCACGGACAAGGGCGTGGCGGGCTTCGACCCGGCCACGGGCCTGGCCTCGACGGACACCTCGGCCACGTGGAAGAGCACGCTGGGCGCGGTGAGCGTCGGCGGCAACGGCCAGACGCGCCAGATCACGAACGTGGCGGCGGGCACGCAAGCCACCGACGCGGTGAACGTCGCGCAGCTCAAGGCCGCGCAGACGCACTACTACAGCGTGAACGACAACGGCACGCAGGGCGGCAACTACGACAACAAGGGCGCCACGGGCCTCAACGCCATCGCCTCGGGCGTCGATGCCAAGGCCGGCGGGGACCATGCGACCGCCATGGGCCACGGCGCGACGGCCGGCGGCCACTATGCGATTGCGCAGGGCTACCAGGCCAACGCGGCCGGCGCGAACGGCGTGGCGATCGGAACCCAGGCCTCTGCCGCCAAGGGCGGCACGGTGGCAATCGGCGCAAGCGCGGGCAAGGATTCGACCGTGCTGACGGGAACCTTCATCGGCTCCGGTGCCGGCAACAAGAGCGCGGGCGCGGACATCACCGCCATCGGCAACAACGCAGGGCAGGCGGCGTCGGGCAACAGCAACACCTTCATCGGGGCGACGGCCGGCAGCTCGTCGGAGGGCGACCTGAACAGCTTCATCGGCGCGGGGGCGGGCATCTTCTCCAAGGGCACCGCCAACTCGGCCTTCGGCAACCTGGCGGGCGCAAACACCGAGGGCGACAGCAATGCCGCATGGGGCTTTGCCGCGGGCGCGTTCGTGAAGGGCGACGGCAACATCGGCATGGGCACTTCGGCGGGCGCCAGCGTCGTGGGTTCGGGCAATGCCGCGATCGGGCAGGGGGCGGGGCTTGGCACCCAGGGTGATGCGAATCTGGCCATCGGTGCGGGGGCGGGCTCGATCGCCAAGGGCAACAGCAACGTGGCGCTGGGCCAGAACGCCGGTCTTGCCGCCGACGGCAACGAAAACATCGCGCTCGGCCAGACGGCAGGGGCCCTGGTGAGCGGCAACCGCAACCTGGCGATCGGCTCGGCCGCGGGCCTTGCCGGCGATGTGGCCTCCGGGAACATCACGCCGACGACGGCGAGCGACACGATCGCCCTGGGCACCCAGGCATTTGCCAATGCCGAGCGCGCGATCGCGATCGGCACGGGCGCCCAGGCGCTGGGCACGCAGTCGATCAGCATCGGCACCGGCAACGTCGTCAACGGCAACAACAGCGGCGCCATCGGCGACCCGACTGTGATCGACGGTGCCAACAGCTACAGCGTGGGCAACAACAACACGCTGGGCGCTGCGGCGAACAACACTTTCGTGCTGGGCAACAACGTCAAGGTCAACGTGGCCAATGCCACGGCACTGGGCGATTCGACCAGCGTGACCGTGGCCGACGGCGTGGCGCTGGGCAGCAAGTCGGTGGCGAGCACGGACAAGGGCGTGGCGGGCTTCGACCCGGCCACGGGCCTGGCCTCGACGGACACCTCGGCCACGTGGAAGAGCACGCTGGGTGCGGTGAGCGTGGGCGGCAACGGGCAGACGCGGCAGATCACGAACGTGGCGGCGGGCACGCAAGCCACCGACGCGGTGAACGTGGCGCAGCTGAAAGCGGGCCAGACGCATTACTACAGCGTGAACGACAACGGCGTGCAGGGCGGCAACTACGCCAACGACGGCGCCACCGGCATCAACGCACTGGCGGCGGGCGTGGGCGCGCAGGCCAACGGCGAGCGCAGCGTGTCCATCGGCTACCAGGCCGGTGTGGGCGCCAGCGCCGGCCTGGCCGGCCAGAACAACGTGGGCATCGGCACCGAAGCGGGTGGTGGTGTCGTGGGTTCCAGCAACACCGCCGTGGGTTCCGCTGCGGGCAAGGACGTGGCGGGCAGCTCGAACGCGGCGTTCGGCATCGCGGCGGGCCAGGGCGTCCAGGGCGACTACAACCTCGCGATGGGTGTCTACAGCGGCATCGGGACCAAGGGCACCTACAACACCGCGATCGGCGGCAGCGCGGGCCAGGCCGTGAACGGCAACGACAACATCGCCATGGGCGACCTGTCGGGCTCCTCCGTCGTCGGCGATGCAAACATCGGCATCGGTGCCCTGGCCGGCGCTGGAACAACAGGCAGCAGCAACATCGCCATCGGCAGCCTGGCAGGCATCGTCGACACCGCGACGTTTGCCGGCATCACTGCCAACAACACGGTGAGCATCGGCAACAGCGCCGTGGCCAGCAAGGACGACGGCGTTGCCGTCGGTCATGGCGCGCAGGCTGCCGCCGTCAACAGCGTGGCGCTGGGCGCGGATTCGAAGGCGACGCATGACGCAGCCGCACTGGCGCTCAAGAACGCCTATGTGCCGGCAGGCGCGACGACCGTGGCCGGCACCGCGCCGGTGGGCGAGGTGTCGGTGGGCAGCGCGGGCAAGGAGCGGCGCATCACCAACGTGGCGGCGGGCTCGGACGATACGGATGCCGTCAACGTGAGCCAGCTCAAGGGCGCGCAGACGCACTACTACAGCGTGAACGACAACGGCACGCAGGGCGGCAACTACGACAACAAGGGCGCGACCGGCATCAATGCGATCGCGTCAGGCGTGGATGCCGTGGCCGCAGGTGTGGGCACCGTGGCGGTCGGCAACATGGCCGGCTCGGGCAGCACGGCGGCTGGCAACTCGCACAACACCTTCGTCGGGTACGGCGCGGGCCGGCAGGTGGTGGGAGCGGACAACACGGCCGTCGGCAACAGCGCCGGTGTGTCGGTGACGGGCGGGAACAACACCGCGCTCGGGTTGAGCGCGGGCACCCGCGTCACCGGTGACTCCAACATCGGCATCGGCGTGAATGGCGGGGCGGTCACGACCGGTTTCTCCAACGTGGGCATCGGAAGTTCCGCGGGGCAGGGCACCAACGGCGCCTTCAACGTGGCGCTGGGCGGTCTTTCCGGCGGCGGGGTCCAGGGCAGCGCCAACGTCGCGATCGGCTTGAACGCGGGCGAGAACATCAGCGCCAGCAACACCGTCGCCATCGGCACCCGTGCCAAGGCCACGGGCGACAGCGGCGTCAGCATCGGCACCGATGCCAGCGCCACCTACGCGAACGCGGTGGCACTCGGTGCCAACAGCGCCACGGCCTCGGACCTGGCGACGTTGAACGCGAACGCGGCCTATGTGCCGACGGGCGCGACGTCGGTCGCCGGCGCGACGCCGGTGGGCGAGGTGTCGGTGGGCGGCGTGGGTGCCGAGCGGCGCATCACCAACGTGGCGGCCGGCGCGGTCGATACGGATGCGGTGAACGTGAGCCAGCTCAAGGCCGTCGATGTGACCGCCAACGCGGGATGGAATGTCGCGGCCAACGGTGAAGCCACAGGCGGCAATGTCGCACCGGGCGCCAAGGTCGACTTCAGCAACTCCGACAGCAACATCGCGATCACGCGCACCGGTACGAACCTCGACTTCAAGCTGGCTGACGATGTGAAGGTCAACAACAGCGTGACCGTGGGCCAGAGCGTGCTGAACACCACGGGGCTGACGGTGAACAACGGCACGACGACCACAGCCGTTGCGGCCAGCGGCGTGACCAGCGGAACGGTCAACCTGAGCGGGGTGACGAACGACATCCAGGGGCTGAGCAACAAGACGCTGACCGATCCGAGCTTTGCGACGGTGGGGCGTGCGGCCACTGAAGAGCAGCTCAAGATCGTCAACGACACGGCCAGCGCAGGTTGGAACGTGGCGGCCAACGGCGAGGCCACGGGTGGCAATGTGGCGCCTGGCGGCAAGGTGGACTTCAGTAACTCCGACAGCAACGTCACGATCACCCGCAGCGGTACGAACCTTGACTTCAAGCTCGCTGACGACGTGAAGGTCAACAACAGCGTGACGGTGGGCCAGAGCGTTCTCAACACCACGGGTCTGACGGTCAACAACGGCACGGCCACCACCGCGGTCGCGGCAGGCGGCGTGACCAGCGGGACGGTCAATCTGAGTGGCGTGACCAACGACATCCAAGGTCTGAGCAACAAGACGTTGACTGATCCAAGCTTCGCGACTGTGGGCCGTGGGGCTACGGAAGAACAGCTCAAGATCGTCAATGACACGGCCAGCGCAGGCTGGAACGTGGCAGCGAACGGCGAAGCCACGGGTGGCAACGTCGCACCCGGCGGCAAGGTCGACTTCAGCAATTCCGACAGCAACGTCACGATCACCCGCAGCGGTACGAACCTCGACTTCAAGCTGGCGGATGACGTGAAGGTCAACAACAGCGTGACCGTGGGCCAGAGCGTGCTGAACACCACCGGTCTGACGGTCAACAACGGAACGACCACCACCGCAGTCGCGGCAGGCGGCGTGACCAGTGGCTCGGTCAACCTGAGCGGCGTGACGAACGACATTCAGGGCCTGAGCAACAAGACGCTGACCGATCCGAGCTTTGCGACCGTGGGCCGTGGGGCCACGGAAGAACAGCTCAAGATCGTCAATGACACGGCCAGCGCAGGCTGGAACGTGGCGGCGAACGGCGAAGCCACGGGAGGCAACGTCGCACCGGGCGGCAAGGTGGACTTCAGCAATTCGGACGGCAACATCGCGATCACGCGAAGCGGTACGAACCTCGACTTCAAGCTGGCCGACGACGTCAAGGTCAACAACAGCGTCACGGTGGGCCAGAGCGTGCTCAACACCACAGGCCTGACGGTGAACGACGGCGCAGGCAACGTCACGACGACGTCGGCGACGGGCACCACAGTGACCAACGGCGCGACCACGACGGCGATGGCTGCCGGTGGCGTGACCAGTGGAACGGTCAGCCTGAGCGGCGTGACCAACGACATCCAAGGGCTGAGCAACAAGACGTTGACCGACCCGAGCTTCGCGACGGTGGGCCGCGCAGCGACTGAAGAGCAGCTCAAGATCGTCAACGACACGGCCAGCGCAGGCTGGAACGTGGCAGCGAACGGTGAGGCCACGGGCGGCAATGTGGCGCCTGGCGGCAAGGTGGACTTCAGCAACTCCGACAGCAACATCGCGATCACCCGCACGGGCACGAATCTCGACTTCAAGCTGGCGGACGACGTCAAGGTCAACAACAGCGTGACCGTGGGCCAGAGCGTGCTCAACACCACGGGCCTGACTGTGAACAACGGCACCACGACCACGGCGGTTGCCGCCGGCGGCGTGACCAGCGGCAGCGTGAACCTCAGCGGTGTCACCAACGACATCCAGGGTCTCAGCAACACGACATTGACCGACCCGAGCTTTGCGACGGTGGGCCGTGCGGCCACCGAAGAGCAACTGAAGAAGGTCAACGACACCGCCGGCGCAGGCTGGAATGTCGCGGCCAACGGCGAAGCCACGGGCAGCAATGTCGCGCCGGGCGGAAAGGTCGACTTCAGCAATTCGGACAGCAACATCGCCATCACGCGAAGCGGTACGAACCTGGACTTCAAGCTGGCGGATGACGTCAAGGTCAACAACAGCGTGACGGTCGGCCAGAGCGTGCTCAACACCACGGGCCTGACGGTCAACAACGGCACCACGACCACCGCGGTGGCTGCAGGCGGCGTGACCAGCGGCAGCGTGAACCTCAGCGGTGTCACCAACGACATCAAGGGTCTCAGCAACACGACGTTGACCGATCCGAGCTTCGCGACGGTGGGGCGTGCGGCCACTGAAGAGCAACTGAAGAAGGTCAACGACACGGCCAGCGCAGGCTGGAATGTCGCGGCCAACGGCGAAGCCACCGGCGGCAATGTCGCGCCTGGCGGCAAGGTCGATTTCAGCAATTCGGACAGCAACATCGCGATCACTCGCACCGGCACGAACCTCGACTTCAAGCTGGCGGACGACGTCAAGGTCAACAACAGCGTGACGGTGGGCCAGAGCGTGCTCAACACCACGGGTCTGACGGTCAACAACGGCACGACGACCACGGCCGTTGCAGCCGGCGGCGTGACCAGTGGAACCGTCAACCTGAGCGGCGTCAGCAATGACATCCAAGGCCTGAGCAACAAGACGCTGACTGATCCGAGCTTCGCGACGGTGGGCCGTGGGGCCACGGAAGAGCAGCTCAAGATCGTCAATGACACGGCCAGCGCGGGCTGGAATGTCGCAGCCAACGGCGAAGCCACGGGTGGCAATGTCGCGCCGGGCGGCAAGGTCGACTTCAGCAACTCGGACAGCAACATCGCGATCACGCGCACAGGCACGAACCTCGACTTGAAGCTGGCCGACGACGTCAAGGTCAACAATAGCGTGACGGTGGGCCAGAGCGTGCTCAACACCACGGGCCTGACGGTGAACGACGGTGCGGGCAATGTCACGAAGACGTCGGCGGTGGGCACCACGGTGACCAACGGCACGACCACCACAGCTGTCGCTGCCGGTGGCGTGACCAGCGGCAGCGTGAACCTCAGCGGTGTCACCAATGACATCAAGGGCCTGAGCAACAAGACGCTGACCGATCCGAGCTTCGCCACCGTGGGCCGTGGGGCGACCGAAGAACAGCTGAAGATCGTCAACGACACCGCCAGCGCAGGCTGGAATGTCGCGGCCAACGGCGAAGCCACCGGCGGCAACGTCGCGCCGGGCGGCAAGGTCGACTTCAGCAACTCGGACAGCAACATCGCGATCACGCGCACGGGCACGAACCTGGACTTCAAGCTCGCCGACGACGTGAAGGTCAACAACAGCGTGACCGTGGGCCAGAGCGTGCTGAACACCACGGGCCTGACGGTGAACAACGGCACGACCACCACGGCCGTCGCGGCCGGCGGCGTGACCAGCGGCACCGTCAAGCTCAGCGGTGTCAGCAACGACATCCAGGGCCTGAGCAACAAGACGCTGACCGACCCGAGCTTCGCCACCGTGGGCCGTGCAGCGACCGAAGAGCAGCTCAAGCTGGTCGACGCCACGGCCAGCAAGGGCTGGAACCTGAGTGCGAACGGCGAGGCGAGCCCGCAGAACATCGCACCGGGCGGCACGGCCAACTTCGCCAACGGCGACAACATGGTCGTCACCCGCAACGGCAACACGCTGACCGTGGCGACCGCCAAGGACGTGAAGTTCGACAGCGTGACCACCGGCGACACGGTGATGAACAACGCCGGCGTGACCGTCGGCCCGAACGTCACCCTCGGTGCGACCGGCCTGACCATCGTCGGCGGTCCGAGCGTGACCACGGCGGGGGTCGACGCGGGCGGCAAGGTGATCACGAATGTCGCGCCTGGCGTGGCCAACACCGATGCGGTGAACGTCAGCCAGCTCAAGGACACGGTCGCCGAGAGCAAGACCAAGTACTACAGCGTGAACTCGACCGGCGGCGGCAACGAGAACAACGACGGTGCCACGGGCGCCGACGCGATCGCTGCGGGCAAGGACGCGCAAGCGACGGCCGTCAACGCGGTGGCGATGGGCACGGCGGCGCAGGCCGCGGGCATCAGCGCCACGTCGATCGGCAATGCCGCCTGGGCGATGGGCGACCGCAGCACGGCGGTGGGTTACTTCTCGACCGCCGACGGCATCGACAGTGCGGCCTTTGGCGCCTGGGCGCGGGCTGCGGGCAACGGCAGCGTGGCCGCGGGCATGGCCTCGAACGCCTCGGGCGTGGCAAGCGTCGCAATGGGCGCGCTGAGCGCCGCGGCCGGCGACGTCAGCGTGGCCGTGGGCGCAGGCAGCACGGCCACCGCGGCCGGTGGTGCGGCCCTGGGCGCAGGCGCGGTGGCCGACCGCGCGGCCGGCGTGAAGGGCTATGTGCCGCCGGAGGCGACCGCGGCACAAGCGGACGCCATCGCCGCCACCACCAGCACCATGGGTGCGGTGGGCGTGGGCGACGCCGCCAACGGCGTGTTCCGCCAGATCACCGGCGTGGCGGCCGGCTCCGCACCGAGCGACGCCGTCAACGTGGCGCAGCTGCAGGCGGTGGCCAGCCAGGCTGCGGCGGCGGGCAGCAAGTGGATCACCGGGTCGCCGACGACCTACGTGGCGCCCACGTCCACGGGCACCGACAGCACGGCGGTGGGCTCGGGCGCGGCCGTCAAGGCCGACCAGGGCGTGGCCATCGGCACCGGCGCCGTGGTCACCACGAAGAACAGCGTCGCGCTGGGCAACGACGCGACCACGGCGGAGGCCAAGCCCACCGAAGAGGTCACGCTCCAGGGCACGACCTACCAGTTCGCCGGCACCAAGCCGGTGGGCGTGGTCAGCGTCGGTTCGAAGGATGCCGAGCGGCAGATCACCAACGTCGCGGCCGGCGAGATCAGCGCCACCAGCACCGACGCGGTGAACGGCAGCCAGCTCAACGCGACCAACCAGGCGATCAACAACATGACCACGGGTGGTGGCGGTATCAAGTACTTCCACGCGAACTCGAAGGCGGCTGACTCGGACGCCAAGGGCGCGGAGAGTGTGGCGATCGGACCGAAGGCCGTTGCGACCGGCAACAACTCCATCGCCACCGGCAACAACGCGCAGGCCAAGGCGGCCGGCAGCATCGCGCTGGGTGCCAACAGCACGGCCAGCACGGCCAACAGCGTGGCGCTGGGCGACGGCGCGGTGGCCAACCGCGCGGGCATGAACGGGCAGCGCGAGATGTTCTCGAACACCGTCGTGCAGTCGGCGCAGGGCGCGGTGTCGGTCGGTGCGGCCGGCAACGAGCGCCAGATCACCAACGTGGCCGGCGGCACGCAGGCCACCGACGCGGTGAACGTGCGCCAGCTGCAGGCCGTGCAGCAAAGCGCGGTGCGCTACGACACGAACGTGGACGGCAGCGTCAACTACAACAGCGTGACCATGGGCAACGGGGCCTCCACCGGCCCGGTCACGGTGCAGAACGTGGCGCCGGGCGTGGCGCCCACCGACGCGGTCAACGTGCAGCAGCTGAACCAGGCCGGCGCCGCCGGCATGGCCTACACCGACGCGCGCACCAACGCGCTGGGCAACGAGCTGCGCAACACAGCCAAGAACGCCTATGCCGGCGTGGCCGCCGCCATGGCCGTGCAGATGCCGGGCACCTCGGTGCCGGGCAAGACGGTGATGCGCGTGGGCTACGGCACGTTCAAGGGCGAGAGCGCGGTGGGCATCAGCTTCCGCCGCACGGCCGAGAACAACGGCTGGAGCGTGACCGGCGGCGTGGGCATGAGCCGCGCCGGCGCCGCGGCCACGGTCGGCGCCGAGTGGGTCTTCAATTGAAGCGGGAGAGAAAAAGAATGAAGCAGATGAACCGAACCCTGTCCGCCGTCGCACTGGCGGCCTTGCTCGCGGCCCTGCAGGGCTGCGCCTCGCCCGGCGCCGCCATCGACAAGGACGCGCAGGCGCGCGCCGCGGCCGAGAAGCCCGCGGCGCCCAGGCCCGAGGAGTTTCCGGCGCTGGACAGCGCCAAGTGGAAGCAGGGCGCCTTCCCGGGTACCGAGAAGTTCCAGCGCGTGCGCCCCGGCATGGGCAAGGACCAGCTGCGCGAGCTGCTGGGCTGGCCGCATTTCAGCGAAGGGCTGTGGGGCGTGCGCGAGTGGAACTACATCTTCCACTTCTACACGGGCAAGGGCAGCGAGCACGTCACCTGCCAGTACATGGTGCGTTTCAACGGCAGCGAGCTGATGACCGGCGGCTGGTGGAAGAACCCCGACTGCGCCTTGCTCGCGCAGCCACCGGCGGCCACGCCGATCCCGGCCAGCACCAAGCTGGCGCCGCCGCAGAAGGTCACGCTCAATGCCGACGGCCTGTTCCGCTTCGACGGCGCCTCGCTCACCGACCTGCAGCCCGCAGGGCGCACGCGGCTGGAGCACCTGGCGGTCGAGCTGCGCAACAACTTCCGCTCGCTGCACTACATCGTGGTGACCGGCCACACCGACCGGCTGGGCGGCGACGCCTACAACGAGGCGCTGTCGCTGGAGCGCGCCAACACCGTGCGCGACCTGCTGGTGCAGCAGGGGCTGGACCGCAAGCTGATCCGCACCGCGGGCATGGGCAAGCGCCAGCCGGTGGTGTCCGACTGCGAAGGCAGCCGCAGCACGCCGGCGCTGCTGCAGTGCCTGCAGCCCAACCGGCGCGTCGAGCTCGACATCGCAGGGGAGCAGTGACGATGAACGCGCCTGCTCCCTCGGGCTACCGGATCGCGCTGGTCGATTCCGACGCCTTGCAGCGCGCCTGCACCGGCAACTCGCTGACGGCGCTGGGGGCCGACTTCATTCCCTTCGTGCGCATCGCCGACCTGATCCAGGCGCTGGAGGTGGGCCAGCGCTTCGACGGGGTGATCGTGGGGCTGCACGCCGACGCGCAGAAGACGGTGGCGCGCGTGCCCGCGATGCACCAGGCGGCCGACTGGATGCTGCCGCTGCTGTACCTCACGCACCGCTCGGAGCTGGAGAGCGTGGAGTCGGTGCCCGTCGCGGTGCGTGCGCAGCGTTCCTTCGAGCTGCTGCTGACGCCCGTGTCGAACGAGGACCTGGGTGCCTGGCTGGCGTCGCTGGACGGCCGGCTGAAGCCGGCGCGTCTGATTCGCGTGGGGGCGGACGCCTGACGCGCGCCCGGGGCCCGGCCCGCTGCGGGGCCGGGCCAGTCAGCAATTCACGGCAAGGGCGGCATGGCGTGGCCGGCCTCTTCGCGTGAACTCCCTCTCCTTGACGGGTTCGCGCCCGGGCAACACCGACACCAGCCGGTAGCCCTGCTTGTAGACCGCGCGCAGCTCGTAGCCGTTCGCGGCGCACAGGTCCAGGCGCTTGCGGATGTTGGCCGCGCACACGTCCAGCACGCGCGTGCCTTCATACGGCGTGGTCTTGTCCCAGATCGATTGCCACAGCCACTCGCGCGTGATCACCTGGCCGGCGTTGCGGAACAGCGTGACGGCGAAGGCGTACTGGCGCGGCTGCAGGCGGATGCGCCGCTCGTGCAGCAGCACCGTGTGGGCCATGTCGAGAAAACGGTAGGGGCCCCAGCTCGCCGCGCCGAGGCTGGCGGTCTGCGCGGCCTGCCGGGCGCGCAGCAGCAGGGTGCGCATGCGCCAGGCCAGCTCGTTGATGGCGTCGTCGATGCCGGCGCCGTGCAGCTCGATGAAGTCGTCCCAGCCCGGCGCGTCGCGCCAGGGCATGAGCTGCTCCCAGCGCCTGTCGCGCACGATGAGCAGCGTCGGAATGTTCAGCGCCCGGCAGGCGGCGAAGAGGCTGCGCGAAGCCAGCTCGTTCTCGACCACCAGGAGCAGCAGGTCGATCGGCTGGCCGCTGTCCAGCAACGCAAAGAAGTCGCCCGCACTCGAGAACCGCAGGGTGTCGTAGCCCAGGCGGGGCAGGCTGTGCAGCAGCTGGGGTCCGGTGGTGCCTTGCGGGTCGAGCAGGGCCACGCGCGTGGTCACCGGCATGGCTCAGGACGCCTTCTTGCCGTCCCGGACCGCCAGCACCACGATGCCCACGGCGCACACCGCGAACACCACGCCCGTCGGCACGGCGCCCAGGGTGCCCATCAGCCAGCCGTACAGGTCGGTCAGCATGGCGATGAGCCGGTTGCCGCGGGTCTGGCGGCTCAGGTCGTTGGCGATGAATGCGTTGAACGACAGCACTGAGAAAACCAGCGCCACAAAGCCAGCCACGATCCACTTCACGATGTTTTGCTCCCTTGGTCCCCGGCGCGGCGCAGGCTGGCCGCCCGGGTCGTTCGATGCTAGCGGGGGCTTCGGGGTGGGAGTCTGATGAATTCTTTCAGCGC